>VGXK01000029.1 GCA_016873355.1 Phycisphaerae bacterium
GCGGCGCCCGTGTATCGGCTGAGCTGGCCGCGCACCGTCGGCCTCTGGCTTGCGGCCCTCTTCACGCTCGCGATCTTCTCGTTCCTCTACCGCGACAATCCCTTCTACAAGATCGCCGAGAGCGTCGTGGTCGGCACGAGCGCCGCGTACTACATGGTCGTCGGCTTCTGGGATGTGCTCGTGCCGAAGCTCTTCGGCCGCCTCGCGACGGGATTCGTGCGCGATTTCGTCCAGCCGACGCTCAAGGATCCGGAGCTTCCCGATCGCGTGGCGATGGTCGCCGCCGCGATCCTCGGCGCGATGCTGCTCATGCAGCTCGTGCGCAAGGTGCGCTGGATGTCCATGTGGCCGCTTGCGTTCGTCATCGGCACCTTCGCCGGGCTCAAGCTCTACACCTACATCGAGAGCGATCTGCTCGGCCAGCTCCGTGCGGCGACGAATTCCTCGCCGCTCATCATCGTCGACACGGGTCCCACCGGCCAGGCGCTGTCGACGGCGCAGACGGCGTGGCAGAGCTTCCTGGCAAGCCTCGAAAAGACGCTGCTGCTCGTCGGCACCGCGTGCACGCTCTTCTACTTCTTCTTCTCGCTCGAACACAAGGGCGCGGCGGGGCGCGTGGCGCGCGTGGGCATCTGGTTCCTGATGATCACCTTCGGCGCCGCGTTCGGCACCACGGTGATGGGTCGCGTCACGCTGCTCTCCAAGCGATTCGAGTTCCTCTTCGACGACTGGCTCTGGTTCATCGATCCGAAGAACACGCACACGCTCACGGAGAGCGCCGTGCAATCGGTGTCCGTCGCGCTTCACTCGGCGTCGATGTGGTTCGGGAGCGGCCCGTGAGCGGTCCGTTGCCGGCCTTTTCGGGCGACACGAGCTTTCAGAACAACATGCCGGATCCGCTGCTCGCGGGAAAGGAACTGCCGAGCTTCAAGTTCGCGCTCGACAAGAGCGTGGGCAAGGTGATGCGGCAGAGCTACGGCAAGGAAGCCACGGTCGAGCAGCTTCCGATCTCGAAGGGGCTCGCCGGCGTGTCGATGAAGATCGAGCCGGGCGCCATGCGCGAGCTGCATTGGCACGCCACCGCCGCGGAGTGGGCGTTCGTGCTGGAAGGGCGCGTGCGCACCACGGTGCTCGACCCCGACGGCAACTCCGAGACGAACGATTTCGACGCGGGCGATGTCTGGTACTTCCCGCGCGGGCATCCGCACATGCTCGAGTGCCTCGGCAATTCGCCGTGTCGATTCATCTTGATCTTCGACAACGGCTACTTCTCCGAGTTCGGCACCTTCAGCATCACCGATTGGCTCGGGCATGCGTCGCCGGCACTGCTCGCGAAGAATCTCGGCGTGCCGGAGTCGGCGCTCGCGGGCATTCCGAAGAGCGAGGCGTACTTCTCCTTCGGCGAGATTCCGCCGGAGAAGGCGGCGCCGGTGCTCGCTCAGTCGGCGGCGCCGGCGCCCGGCGCGAAGCCCCCGCCGCCGCTCACGCATCGATTCGCGCTGATGTCCCAGCCGCCGCATCGCGTCTTCAACGGCGGGCGCGAGTGGCGCGTGGACTCCACGAACTTTCCCATCTCGCGCACGATGACGGGACTCGTGCTGGAGCTTGAGCCCGGCGCTCTGCGCGAGCTGCACTGGCACCCCAACGCCGACGAGTGGACCTACATCCTCGACGGCAATGTGAGCATGACGCTCTTCGGCTCGCACGGGCGCTATCGCGTGGAACAGCTCGACACCGGCGATGTCGGCTACATCCCGCAGGGCTACGGCCACTCGATCGAGAACATCGGGACGAAGACTGCGCGGATCCTGATCGGGTTCAACGCCGGGATCTACTCCGCGATCGATCTCTCGCAATGGATCGCCGGCAATCCCGCCGATGTGCTGGCCACGAACTTCGGCAAGCCCGCCGAGTTGTTCAGCCGACTGCCCAAGCGCGATGTCTTCATCGCGCCGAAGGAAGGGCCGAAAGCCGACTGAGCCGCGCGAATGAGATTCGTCGCCCGACTTCTGGGATACCTTTGGGCGCTTCCGAATTCATTCGTCGCGATGATCCTCTGCGCCGCCGCGTCGCCGTGGGGGATTCACGCTCGCATTGTGACGGGCGTGCTGGAGGTCCATGGTCGCGGCATTGCGCGTGCCCTGAAAGCGGTTCCGATTACCGGCGGAGCGATCGCGATCACGCTGGGGCATGTCGTGTTCGGTGCGAGCGCGGCCGCGCTCGAGGTGTCGCGAGCGCACGAGCGAGTCCATGTGCGGCAGTACTCGCGGTGGGGTCCCTTCTTCCTGCCGGCGTATGCGATTGCATCCGTGATCGCGTGGATTCGGGGTCGAAGTCCGTATCGAGACAATGCGTTCGAGGTGAGCGCCTACGCGGCCGTGGCAGGGATTGAGCGTCGCCTCGATGCCGCACGATTCTCAGGCGCGGACGAGTGCTCGCCGTATCGCCAAGTGCTCGGCGACAGCTTCGCCGCGCTGCAGGCGAACGTGCGCCGCGCGCACGAGGCGCCACTCAGGGCGCAGGGCGTGCTCGATGTGGAGCACGGCACGCATCCGTTTACCGCGTTGCTCGTGGCGCTCCTTCGGCTTCCGGCAGCAGGGCGCGGCGTGCCCGTCACGCTTCGTGCCGCGCTCGAGTCGGGGAAGTCGGCAGCGCTGATCGCGTCGCCGCCGACGATGCGATGGGTGCGTCGCTTCGGTGGGTGGCCGCTCGTGACTCACCAGTACGCGCATCGGGGTCGACTTGTGGAGCGATACGGACCAGGTCGAGTTCACTACCGCCTTTGTGTCGATGGTGACAGCCTGGTCTACGAGCAGGAGTCGATGCGATTCCTCGTCGTTCCAGCGCCGCGGTTTCTCGCGCCGCGCATCCGCGCTCGCGTGTCGCCCGAGCCGGACGGCTGGCGCGTCGATGTCGTCGTCGAGTGGCGCGGACACTTGATCTGTCGTTACGGCGGGATCGTGAAGCCGATGGAGTCAACGGCATGAACACCGCCATCTGGCTGCTCTTCGTGCAGGCGCTGCTCGGCGCCTTCGACACGCTCTATTACCACGAGTTCAAGCTGCGGCTTCCGCACGGTCACGGCACGAAGACGGAGCTGCGGCTGCACGCGTCGCGCGATTTCGCGTACGGGATCATCATCGGCACGCTCGGATTCTTCACCTGGAACGGATGGCTCGCCTGGGTTCTCTGCGCGCTCCTGCTCGCCGAGATCTGCATCACCATCTGGGACTTCATCGAGGAGGATCGCATTCGCAAGCTGCCGCCGGGCGAGCGCGCGATGCACGCGATCATGGGCATCGTCTACGGCGCGTTCCTGGCGTATCTCGTGCCCGAAGTCTGGCGTTGGAGCGAAGAGCCGACGGGATTCGGCGGCGCGTATCACGGATTCCCCGCGTGGGTGCTCTCGGGTCTTGCGATCGGCGTGTTCCTCTCGGGCGTGCGTGATCTCGCAGCAAGCGTGCGCAAGGCCGCCGCTTGAGAGAGTTCGTGACCACTGTGCGGAGGGTCTCCGCGTGAGCGATCGACTTCGCTGGTATCGCGCGTGGTTCGTTGCCGCGGCGATCTACAACGCGCTGTGGGGAGTCGCGGTGGTTGCGATTCCTGTTCCGCTCGCGCGCCTCGTCGGCGTCGACGCGACGACCTTCGTTCCGTTCGTGCAGGTGATCGGCATGATGGTGGGCGTCTTCGCGATCGGCTACTGGCTGATGGCGCGGGAACCGCTGCGATACGCGGGATTCATCTGGATCGCGCTGGCGGGCAAGACGCTCGGTCCGATCGGTCTCGCCTACTCGGCAAGTATCGGCGCGCTGCCGTGGTCGTTCGGCTGGGTGTGTCTCTTCAACGACCTCATCTGGTGGCCCGCTTTCTGGAGCTTCGCGCTGCGATACGCGATCGGCCGCGATCGCGCCGGAACGTGAATCGCGCTCCACCGTGCGGGATTCGCGGTAGCGTGTCCGATCATGGGACTCTCCGCAGGCGACATCACTGCCGCGCTCGATGCGCTCTCCGTCGAGCTGGCGGGGTCGGGCCAGCGAGCGGAACTCGTGATCGTCGGCGGCGCCGCGATGGCGCTGCTCTTCAGCGCGCGCCAGACCACGAAGGATGTGGATGTGTGCGTTCTTCGCCCTGAAGCCGCGGCGGTGCGAAGCGCCGCCGCCAAGGTTGCCTCAAGACTCAGCCTTCCCGACGATTGGCTCAACGACGGTGCGAAGGGCTACCTGGTTGGAGTGACGGAGGGTCGTGTGCTCTACGAATCTTCCTCGCTTGTTGCGAAGGCTCCATCGAATGCACAGCTGCTCGCAATGAAGCTGGCTGCTTGGCGAGACGCGATCGATCGGGACGACGCACGCATTCTCCTGAAGTCGATTCCCGGAACTGCGGAAGAGGTTTGGTTGACCGTCAAGTCGAGAGTTCCAGCGCCACTGCTCGACAAGGCGAGCTACGCTTTCCAGGACTTGTGGGAATCGGTGCATGGAACTCCGTGAATTGGTCACATTCATCCTGAGTCGCGATCTGCTGTCCGCCCGACAGTGGGTCGCGGATGCGCTGCGCGCCGGTTTCCGATGGGAGTCGGTGCAGCGCCCCAACGGACTCAATGAGCGAGAGCTGGCCGTTGCCGCCGGAGTCGCCGAGCTTCTTGCAGAGCGAGCGGGATCGCGTGCACCGCCGTGGACGAGCACCATTGGCGCATGTCGTGAGAGCGTCCTGCTCGATCCGGGACTGGACGCAATGCCGCGCACGCTGGCTCGCGCCAAGACCGCCGGACCGGAACCGCTGCGCCGGCGAAACCTCATCGCGACGCCCGAATTCCTCTCGGTTCGGTGATGCCGAGTGGGTGCCGTGTGCGTTTCACACGCTCAATCGTCGAGCTCTCGACGCCGGGCTGAACGATGACTCGCAAGCGCACGCGACTCATCTCGACCGGGTCAGTCATCGCGTGGTTGGCGACGGGCGCGGTGCTCACCGTCGCCGTTGCGTGGGGCTGTGCGCTTTGGTCGTCACCAGCAGCGAGCGAGGTTGTCTTCGTCGAGGAGGATGGCGCGTGGCTGAGAGGCGTGCCTGCAGATTGGCCAGTTTCGCCATCGTTCGTGAAGCGCCAATCTGCGCGCGGGTTCATCCAGGAGTTTCAGCATCACCCTGTTGGCGACGGTTACTTCGTGAGGCACTTCGACCAGTACGCATGGTTGGCCGGCTGGCCGATGCTTGCGCTCACGGGCGCCGCAAACAAGGTGAACGACAGTGCAGGAGGTGTCTTCGCAGCGCCTGGGACGCTGGAGCTCGTCGCTGCGATCGAGATCTCCTTCGACCCTTGGATGGACAGGGGCAACCGCGTGATTCCGTTGTTGCCGATCCCGATCGGATTCGTCGTCGACACACTCTTCTGGGGCGCGATCGTCGCCGGCGCGACACTGCTTCTTCGTGCGTTCAAGCGCCGGTGTCGAATCGCTCGCGGACGATGCCCGGGTTGCGGATACGAACTGGTCGGCGCGCTTCGTTGCCCTGAGTGTGGAGATCAGCGCGCGCCGGTCGTCGGCGCGCTCGCTCCCGCGGAACGCTGATTCCATCACACGCGGCAACGCGCGGCCGCGCTCTACGATGGCCGCCCCGCATGCTCCGCATCGCACTCTCCATGCTCTTCGGGGACCGGACGAAGTACCTCACGCTGGTGCTCGGTCTCTCCTTTGCGGCGCTGCTCATTTCGCAGCAGGGAGCGATCTTCCTCGGCCTGCTCACGCGCGCCACGGGACCGCTCCAGAACATGCTCCAGGCGGACCTCTGGGTCACCGACGCGGCCACGCACTACGTGAGCGAATTCCGCGCCCTGAGCGAGAAGGAAGTGCAACTCGTGCGTTCGGTTCCGGGCGTGCAGTGGGCGGAGCCGATCTTCACCGGTCGCGGTCTCGTGGAACTCGCCAGCGGTCGAATCCACTACGCGCAGATCCTCGGCATCGATCGTTCCACGCTCATCGGTCAACCGCTGGAGATGGTCGAAGGGCGCCTGGAAGACCTGCGCATTCCCGACGCGGTGATCATCGACACGAACGGTCGCGACAAGCTCGGCGGACTCAAGCTCGGCGACGAGCTCAAGCTGAACGAGCGCCGCGCCGTCGTCGTGGGCTTCTGCCGCGCCTGGGGCGGATTCGACGGCAACGTGCTGGTCTACACCTCGCTCGAGCAGGCGTACACCTTCGTGCCGACCGGGCGCCGGCGCGTGAGCTACATCCTCACCAAGATCAATCCGGGAGCGCAACCTGCGGTCGTGGCGCAGGCCATCAAGGAGCACACCGGGCTCGCCGCGTTCACGCGCGAGCAGCTCCGGGATCGCACCGTGGGATGGGTGCTGCGCGAAACCGGGATCGGCATCAACTTCGGAATCACCGTGCTGCTCGGATTGATCGTGGGGCTCGTGATCGCGGCCACCATCCTCTACCAGTTCACGAGCGACAACATCCGACACTTCGCCGTGTTCAAGGCGATGGGCGCGTCGCGGCGACAACTCTCGACGATGGTGATGATCCAGGCGCTGATCGCCGGCGTCGTCGGCTACGGAATCGGCGTGGGCGGCGCGGGACTGTTCGCCATGATGGGCACGCGACCCGAAGCGCAGCTCGTGGCGTTCCTGCCGTGGCAACTGCTCGTGGCGTCGTTCGTGGCGATGATGGGCTGCGTGGCGGTCGGCAGTCTCCTGAGTCTGCATCGCGTGCTCACGGTGGAACCGGGACTGGTGTTCAAGTGAGCGAGCGCCGGATCACGTTCGACGGCGATGCGATGCTGCGCCTGCGCGGCGTGCACAAGACCTACGGGCGCGGCGCGACCGCGGTGCCGGCGCTTCGCGGCGTGGATCTCGATGTGCTCGCGGGCGAGCTCGTGATCCTCGCGGGTCCGAGCGGCTGCGGGAAGACGACGCTCATCGAGATCGCTTCCGGCGTGCTCGACGCCGACGAAGGCAGCGTGACGGTCGACGGCATCGACTGGCGCTCGCTCGATCGCGAGTCGAAGACGAAGCGCCGTTCCGAGCTCGTCGGCTTCGTCTTCCAGCAGTTCAACCTGGTGCCCACGCTGCGAGCCGACGAGAATGTCGCCGTGCCGCTGCTCATTCGAGGCGTCACCAGGCGCCGCTCGCTCGGCGCGGCGGGCGAGGCGCTCGGCAAGGTGGGGCTCGCCGCGCGCACCACCGCCGCGCCCGCGGAACTGAGCGGCGGCATGCAGCAGCGCGTGGCGATCGCCCGCGCGCTCGTCACGCGCCCGCGCCTGCTCGTCTGCGACGAGCCGACCGCGAATCTCGACGGCGTCAGCGGGCGCAGCGTCATGGAACTTCTCCGCGCGTCGACGGACGGCTCGGTCGACGGCGAGCAGCGCTGCGTGATCATCGTCACGCACGACTCGCGCATCTTCGAGTACGCGGATCGGATCGTGCGGATGGAGGACGGGCGCCTGACCGGCGCCACGGCGGGACTCGCACATCGGCATCATGAGGAGGGGTAAGGGCGCATGACTCGAACCATCACCTGGGTTCTCGCGGCGGTGGGCGTGATCGTGGCGATCGTCGCGGTGTTCGCGTCGCGCCGGCAGCCCGAGATTCCTCCGCCGGCGCGGGTGCCGCCGGTCAGTCCGTACGAATCGTCGATCGCGGCGTCGGGACTCGTCGAGGCTCAGTCGCGCAACGTGGAGATCGCGCCGCCGGAGAACGGACTGCTGCGGGAGGTGCTCGTCGAAGTCGGCGATCCGGTGAAGGCGGGTACGCCGGTGCTGCGCATGGATTCGCGCATTCTCCAGGCGCAACTGGAGGAGGCGAAGGCGGCGGTCGAGGTCGCGTCGTCCGAGCTGTCCATGCTGGAGAACAAGCCGCGGCCGGAGCGCGTGGCGGTGCTCGAGCAGACGCTTGCGGCGGCGGAGGCGCGACTGGAGGACGCCAAGTCCAATTTCGAGCGCGTGCGCCGCGCCAGCGAGAACGATGCGGCACGCCCGCAGGAGTTGACGACCGCCAAGTTCCTGCTCGAAGCGAGGCAGGCCGAGCGCGACCAGGCCAGCGCCGAGCTGGCGATGGAGAAGGCCGGAACGTGGGAGCCGGATCTCGCGGTGGCTCGCGCGCAGCGTGATTCGGCCGCTGCGCGAGTGCGCAGTCTCGATTCGCAGATCGATCGATTCACCGTCCGCTCGCCGATCGACGGCACCGTTCTCAAGCGCTCGAACGAACCCGGCGAGTACGTGAGCGCCGCCACGACCGTGCCGCTCGTGATCGGCGACGTGAGCACGCTCCGAGTGCGCGCACGAGTGGACGAGGCCGACACCCCGTTTCTGCGCCAAGGTGCGAAGGCGATGGCCCGCCTGCGCGGTCTCGGCAGCAGCGAGATTCCGCTCCGGATGCTGCGGATCGAGCCGCTCGCCATGCCCAAGACCGATCTCACGAACATGCCCTCCGAGCGCGTGGACACGCGCGTGGTGGAAGTGCTCTTCGAGGTCGAGCCTGTGGAGGGATTGACGCTCTATCCCGGCGTGCTCGTCGATGTCTTCATCGAGGCGAGCAAGCCGGTGGCGGTGCGCTAGAGCGGTGACGACTCAGGCGTAGCGAGCTGGCGTTTGCGAGACGAGTGTGGCAAGGAGGGCGAAGCAGGCGGATCTTGTAGAGCGGTGACGACTCAGGCGTAGCGAGCTGGCGTTGGCGAGACGAGTGTGGCAAGGAGGGCGAAGCAGGCGGATCTTGAGGATCCGCCGATGGAGCCCGACGATGCCACACGAAGTCGCAGCCCGCCAGATCGCTACGAATGAGGAGGAACCGCTCTAGGAGGGCGGGCGATCTCGCGACGGCGATCGTTCACCCGACCGTGACCGCTCGCGCGAGGGCGCGCCGGTCCCGGGGTTGTCGCGCGGAGGACGAGGCTCGCCGATGCCTCGCAACTCGCGGGCGATCATTTCCGACCAGCGCTGCTGCTCGGCAGGCTTGGACCCGTGGGAAGTGTGCTCGTCGTATTCGCGGTTGCGTCGCGCGAGCGCATCGTGCTGCGCCTTCGTGAGTCGCTCGATCTCGCGGTCGTATTTCGAGCGGGCGGCGGCGAGTGCGCTCGCCTCGTCCGGGCCCCTCGCGGTGAAGGTCGTGTCGCCCAGAGCCAGGACGATCGCGCCGATCGACGCCCGCGCTTGAAGGTGGGCGAGATCGAAGTGGATCTGTTCGTGCGCCAGCAGCGAGTCGTTCGCGGCGCCGGGACGCACCCACGACTTCATGGGCTGGAAGACCGCTTCGGCGCTGACTCGATCGAGCTTGACGGCGGCGCTCCACCAGCCGTTCCGCTCCGGCGTCGTGGTCGTCGTCGAGGTCGTCTTGATCGTGAGCGTGCACTCGGTGAACGCGGCGTGCGATTCGTTCTCGGGAACGGCGCCCTGGAAGTCGCTCCATCGAAGCGGGCGCGACGCCTTCCAGGCGATCGACGCGGCAGGGCGAGACGGCGCCGGCGGCGGGTCGATCCCGAGGTGGAGCAATGGCGCAAGCAGCAGCGACGCGATCACGGCCGACATCCTATTGAAGCAGGCGCCGCGAAAAACGGACACGAGCAGCGGCGAAGGCGATGAGAGCGATTACCGTTCCCGCGTCGAGCCGCGTCGGCTCGGGAATTGAGCCGTTGCGGCTCCAGAAAGGACAGTCAATGACTCGGGGAAGCATTCGGGGGTGCGCGGTGTTCGCCGCGCTTGGTTCGCTGGGCACTTGCGTTGGGGCTGCGGCCGACCTGCTGGCGGCATGGCACTTCAACGGGCTGACCGCGCCGGTCGGCGCTTCGATCGCGGCCGATCACGGCAGTGGAACGCTCGACCTTTCGGCGTTCGGAGGAACGGGGCTCGCCTGGCAGGTCGGCACCGATCTCAATGCCTGGCCGGGCGATGTCGCCGGCGAGGGGCTTGGCGTCACCGGCACGGGCGCCAACGGCAAGAGCGCCGTCATGACGGTCGGAACAGTCGGATACGCGGGGCTCTCCATGAGCCTGGCCGTGCGCGCCACCGCCACGGGCCATGTCTCGAGCGTCGTCGAGGCACTGAACGGCGAGTCGTGGGTCCCGGTCGGCGGATTCACGCTCGCGCCGAGCACCTGGTCGACCGCGTCGTTCGATCTCTCGTCGCTGTCGTTCCTCGACGAAGGTCTCGCCACGCTGCGAGTGCGATACGAGGGCGCGTCGAGTGCGCAGGGCAACTTCCGCATCGACAACGCCCGGTTCGAAGGCTCGGCCGTTCCGGCGCCCGCCGCGTGCGGGATTGCCGCCGTGGCGCTGCTGCTCGTCCGACGACGCAGGCAATGACCCGTTCTGCGTGACGGCGCCCCGTCGCAACCAAAGCCTGCTCACGGGCGCGGCTCCTTCGGACGGGAGCAACGGGTCAAAGGCCGCGACGGCGCCTGCGGGGGGCGCCGTCGCGCCGCTCCAGCGTCGGCGCCTCGCCGATCGGTTCTTCTCTCCTCGGAACCTGCCCGAGTCTCGCACGGGACTCGGGCGGGTTCTTCGGACTGGTCGTTCAGGGCGCCGCCGGCCGATCTGAATCCGCGGCTGCGCTGCCGGTCGACTCGGAGTCTCGCGGCGACGAAGCGTGACCGTTCGCGTGCGTCGCGAGCTTCGCGGCGAGCAGGATCGCGGCCTTCATGCTTCCGGGATTCGCCACCGATCTTCCCGCGATGTCGAAGGCGGTGCCGTGATCCGGGCTGGTGCGCACGAAGGGAAGTCCCGTCGTCACGTTCACCGCTTCGTCCCGAGCGAGCAGCTTCACCGGAATCAGACCCTGATCGTGATACATCGCCACGACGAGATCCCACGATCCCGCCGCCGCCGAGATGAAGATCGTGTCGGCGGGGAAGGGGCCGTGCGCATCGATGCCGGCGCGCCGAGCAAGTTCGATCGCGGGTGCGATCACCCGGCGCTCGTCGTCGCCGAAGAGTCCGTGCTCGCCGGCGTGGGGATTCACGCCGCACACGGCGATCCGCGGCGCGCGAATTCCGAGCCGGCGACAGAATTCGTTGCCGAGATCGATCGGGTCGAAGACCTTGCCGATCGTCAACTGATCCAGGACGCCCGCAAGCGGGACATGGCCCGTGGCAAGCGCCACGCGCAGTCGAGAACTCCAGAAGAGCATCACCTGCCGCTTCGCCTTGGCCCGGGCGCCGAGCAGCTCCGTGTGACCGGGCCAGCGCTGGCCGGCCATGGCCCAGCTCTCCTTGCTGATCGGTCCCGTCACGAGGGCATCGATGCGGCGTCGCTCGCCGGCCGGACGCAGGGCGTCCGTGATCGCGTCGTCCACGAAGAGTTTCGAGAGCGCGCCGCCCGCGGCGCTCGGACCGCTCGAAGGCCCCGCGGCCGCAGCGCGCGGCGGCGGCCCT
>VGXK01000030.1 GCA_016873355.1 Phycisphaerae bacterium
GGCGCCGCGCTCTTCGCCGCCGGATGGTTCACGAACGCGGGTGGCGTTCGGGCGCTGCGCGTGTCGCGCTGGAACGGCTCCGCATGGTCGGCGCTCGGAACCGGTCTGAACGGAACCGTGCGCGCGATGGCGATCTTCGACGACGGCCTCGGCGGCGGTCCGGCGCTCTTCGTCGGCGGCGATTTCACGAGCGCCGGCAACGTATCGACGAACAACATCGCCAAGTGGGACGGAACGCAATGGTCGGCGCTCGGCAACGGCATGAACGGGATCGTCCGTGCGCTCGAGGTCTTCGACGACGGTTCGGGCGGCGGACCCGCGCTCTATGCGGCGGGGCAGTTCAGCGTCGCCGGGAGCACCGAAGCGTCGTTCCTCGCCAAGTGGGACGGCGAGACCTGGACGGCGGTCGGCGACGGCACGAACGGCTGGATCTACGCGCTGGAAGTCTTCGACGACGGCGGCGGCGGAGGCCCGGCGCTCTTCGTCGGCGGCAACTTCATGAGCGCCGGCGGAGTCGACGCGAGTCGCGTGGCGCGCTGGGACGGAACGGCGTGGTCGTCGGTCGGCGGCGCCGCGCCCGACGGCCCGGTCTACGCGCTGCTCGCCGTCGACGCGCCGCAGCTCGGCGGTCCCGCGCTCTTCATGTCCGGCTTCTTCCACGATCTCGGCGTGATTCCCGCGAACTTCGTGGCGCGCTGGAACGGCGCCGGGTGGTCGGCGCTCGGAACCGGCACGAACGACTGGATCTGGGCGCTCGAAGTCTTCGACGACGGATCGGGATCCGGGCCGTCGCTCATCGCGGGCGGGTACTTCATCTTCGCCGGCGGAATGTCCGCCGCGCGCATCGCCAAGTGGAACGGCGCCGAGTGGTCGACGCTCGGAAGCGGCATCGCCGGCGTGGCCGCGCCGCGAATCTTCTCGCTCAAGGTCTTCGACGACGAAGGCGGCGCAGGTCCCGCGCTCTACGCGGGCGGGATCTTCGCCACGGCCGGCGGCGTGCCGGCCGCGAACATCGCGAAATGGAACGGCAGCGAGTGGTCGGCGCTCGGCGACGGCGTCTCGGGCGGCGCAGCGCCGGGCGTGCAGGCGCTCGTCGTGTCGAACGACGGAGCCGCGCTGATCGCCGGCGGATCGTTCCCGGCGAGTCCGGCGCTCGACAGCTTCGTGGCACGGTGGCAGGGGTGCGCGGAGCCGCCGTGCGCGCCCGCGGATCTCAACTGCGACGGATTCGTCGACGGCGACGATCTCGGCACGCTGCTCGGCCAGTGGGGCGAGTGCGCGGGATGCGCCGCCGATTTCAACGGCGACGGCGTCGTCGACGGCGACGATCTCGGCGAGCTGCTCGGCGAATGGACGCCGATCGGGTAGCGGCGAGGCGACCGGGCGCGCGCGGTGGGAATGCCGCAGGCTTCGAGGTGATTCAGAGGTCGCCCATCGGCAGGAATCGCTGCGGGTCGTATTCCGCGGCGGCGCGTCCTTCGCGCGCCTCGCGTTCGCAGAGCGACAGCACTTCCTCGGGGTCGGGATGCACGTGCAGCAGCGCGCGCATGCGTGCCTTGACGAAGCGATGCTCGATCGAATGGTCGATGAGCGCCAGCATCGGGTCGTAATAGCCGCGATCGTTCACGATGCCGATCGGCCTGTGATGGTCGCCGATCTGCCGCGCCACGAGGATCTCGAAGAACTCCTCGAACGTGCCGAGCCCGCCGGGCAGGATCACGAACGCGTCGGCTCGTTCGGCGAGCTGGCGCTTGCGCTCGCGCATGGTCGACACCACGACCATCTCGTCGCATCCGTCCCAGCCCTGCTCGAGCGCGAGGAACTTCTCGGTGATGATGCCCTCCACGCGAGCGCCGGCCGCTTTCGCGCTTCGCGCGATCACGCCCATGAGGCCGATGCCGCCGCCGCCGTAGACGAGGGTGGCGCCTCGCGCCGCGATCGCGCGCGCGAGCCGACCGGCGGTCTCGGCGAAGTGCCCCTCCAGGTGCGGCGAGCTGGAACAGTAGACGGTGATCGAGCGGAGTCGTGTCATTCGGACGAAGCGCGGAGGGCGCGAGCGAAAGGGGCGGTTGGAACGGGACGTCCGGCGCAATCGGCGTGCCCAGAGCGCGCCGGCGCCGGCCGATACGATACGGCCCGATGATCGCGACGGCGCTCGGGCTTCTCCTCGTCGGCTTCGTGATCTCGGTGCCGATGACCGCGCTGCTCGTGCGTCTCGGCGCCCGCTGGAAGACGCTCGATTCCGCCGGCGCGGCCGGGCACGCGAAGGTGCTTCGCGGCGTTCCGAACATCGGCGGAATCGCGATCTTCGTTTCGGTGGCGCTGCCGCTTGCGGGGGGACTCGCGCTCATTTCGTTCGGGCGCAGCGACTGGGCGCTCATGCTCGAGCCGATGGTCGAGCCCTACGTCGGCCGCATGCGCGAGAGCCTGCCGTTCGGCTGGGCGTTCCTCGGCGGCATGCTCGTGTTCCACCTCGTGGGTCTCTTCGACGATCGCCGTGCTCTGCCGGCGAAGCTCAAGCTCGGCATCGAGCTCGCGGTGGCCGCCGTGCTCGCGGTGCACTTCGACGCGCGGCTGCTCGTGGTGCTCGACGACTGGGGCTTCGCCGGAACGGCGCTGTCGGTGGCGCTCTCGATGCTGTGGATCGCGGGCGTCGCGAACGCGATGAACTTCCTCGACAACATGGATGGGCTCGCGGCGGGAACGGCGATCATCGCCGGCTCGCTCTTCCTGGCCGCGGCGATCATCGTGGATCAGTGGTTCATCGCCGGCGTGCTCGCGCTGCTCGTGGGCGGCATCGCGGGATTCCTGCCGCAGAACTTCCCGCTGCGCGGCGGCGCCCGCATCTTCATGGGCGACGGCGGCTCGCTCGTCATCGGCTACGTGCTCGCGGTGATGACGATCCGCACCACCTTCACCGAAACGCAGAACCCGAGCTACGCGCTCGGCAGCGCGTGGTACGGCGTCTTCATGCCGCTCGTGATTCTCGCGGTGCCGCTCTACGACTTCGTGGCGGTGTCGACGATTCGGCTCTCGCAGGGCAGGAGCCCGTTCGTCGGCGATCAGCAGCATCTCTCGCATCGGCTCGTCGATCGCGGGCTCACGAGGCGCCAGGCCGTGCTCGTGATCTGGGCGCTCGCGTTCATCACCGGCGTGGGCGGCGTGAGCCTCGGCACGGTGGCGCCCTGGCAGGCGGCGCTGATCGGCGTGCAGGTCGTCGCCACGCTGCTCGTGCTGGGCGTGCTCGAAGGGACGCTGCGGAAATGAGCGAACTCGCGTCGAAGGGCGCGGCACGGGACGGGCGCGCCGGAGTCGCGCCGATCGCTGGTCGTTCGTGGCGCGGCGCGGCGAGCGAGCGACGCGAATCGATCGCACTCGGCGTGATCGCAGCGGTGGCGGCGGCTCGCGCGATGCTGTCGATCTCGCCCGCGCTTCGGTTCGACACGGATCCGGCGGTCATTCCGGGGGCGCTCGCGGGAATCGGGCCGAGCGCGTCGCTGCTGCTCGATTCGCTCGGGCTGATCGGCGTGGCGATGCTGCTTGCGGGACGGGCCGGGAGGAGGTCCGAGGCCGCGGCGGCGCTCGATCGCGGGCGCGATTCGACTCCGGCGCAAGTTCGCGGGCGAGTGCGGTCGATCGGTCTCGCGCCGCTGCTCGTGCTCGTTCCGCTGCCGGGGTTCCTTGCCACGCTCCTTGGCGAGAGCGGGGGGCTCTCCGATCTCTGGCGCGGCGCATCGTGGCTCGCGGCGGCGCTCGCGGCGGCGTCGATCGTCGGGCGCGGCCGCGCCGCGCGGACGATCGTCGGCGCGGTGCTGCTCGGCGCGATCGCGGCGATGCTCGTGCGCGGCGCGAGCCAGGTCCTGGTCGAGCATCCGGCGACGGTCGAGCACTTCGAGAAGAACCGCGACGCCTTCCTCTCCGCGCGCGGATGGACGCCGGGATCGCCCGCGGCGCTCTCCTACGAGCGCCGCCTGCGACAGGTGGAGGCGAGCGGCTGGTTCGGGCTTGCGAACGTCTACTCGGGCGTCGCGGTGGCGGGCGCGTTCGCGTTCGCGGGGCTCGCGATGTCGGCGCGGCGGCTCGCGCCGACCGCGCGCGATTCGGCGGCGCGATCGCAGGACTCGGCGGCCCACGCGCGCGATCGCACGGCGACGGCGTCGTCGCTGATCTGCGCCGTCGCGGCGATCGGCGCGGTCGCGATCGTCGTCGTCAACGGAGGCAAGGGCGCGATCGCCACGCTTCTGATCGGCGGCGCCGCGGCGGGGGTGCTCGGACTTGCGCGCGGCCGCGGACCGCGCGTGATTCCCGCGCTGCTCTGCACGCTCGTCGTCGCCGGATTCGTCGCGGCGTTCGTGCGCGGCGCGATCCTCGGCGAGACCCCGATGGAGGAGCGAAGCCTTCTCTTCCGCTGGTACTACATCCTGGGGGCGATGCGCATCGTCGTGGCGCATCCGTGGAGCGGCGTCGGCGCGGGCGGATTCCAGGATGCCTACCTCGTCTCGCGGCCGTGGTTCTCGCCGGAGGAAGTGACGAGTTCGCACTCGGCGTGGCTCGACTGGCTGGCCGCGTTCGGCGTGGGCGGCGCCGCGCTCGTGGTGCTGTCGCTCGCGCTGCTCGTTCGATCGTTGCGCGGAGCGATGGAGCCGGACGACTCGGCGCCGATCGAGGTCGACGCGTCGAGCGCGAAGATCTCCGCGCTCGCCGTCGCCGGCGGGGCGGTTCTCGCGCTGGCGCTCACCTCGCGCACCGACCTCGACGCGGCGTCGCTCTCGAGCCGCGCCGTCGCGTCGCTCGCCGCGATCGTGACCGCCCGGTGCGCCGCGTCGCTGCTCGCTCGCAGCCGGTCTCGCGCCGTCGAGATCGGATTCGCGGTCGCCGCGCTGGCGATGCTCGTGCACGGCCAGGTGGACATGGACTTCTGGCATCCGGGCGCCGTCTGGTGGTGCTGGCTGCTGCTCGGCGCCGCGGCGTGTTCGCGCCCGCCTCGCCCGCGCTCGATGGATCGCGTGGTGAAGACGATCGTGGTCGTCGCGTCGATCACGGGCGCGGCATCGCTCGCCGTCACCTCGGTTCGCATCGGGGCGCAGGAGCGGGCCGTCGAGCGCGCGGCGCAGCGGCTCGAACAGGCGGCCGCCGCGAATCTGCCGCTTCCGCGGGGACCGGCCGCCGAAGCGCTTGAAGACGCCGTCACGATCGAGCCGCGGAACGAGCTCGTCTGGCAGGCGGCGGTGGAACAGCTCATCCTGGCGGCGGCGCAGCTCGATCAGCACGCGGCGCCGCGCCGCGCCCTCGTCGAACGCGCCGTGCGCGCCGCCGACGACTCCTTCGCCGCGCGACCCTGCGCCGCCACCGCCAAGTTCCGGCTCGACGCCCACCATGTCCGCCTCATCGAGCGCCTCGGCGGCGCCGCCGAAGTCGCGAGGCGGCTCGAATCGCCGCCGCCCGGCGCGCGACTCGACGACGACGCCGAAGGCCGCGCGATCGAAGCCGCCGCCCGCGAATACCTGCGCCGCGATCCGCGCTCCGCGTCCGCCTGGACGCAGTGCGCGGAGATCCTCTGGCTGCTCGGAGATTCCGTCGGCGCCGCCGACGCCGCCCGCGAAGCGCTGCGGGTCGACACGAGCTACAGGCTCGATCCGCTGCGGCAGCTCCCGGATCGAACCCGCGCGTGGCTCACGAAGACTTCGCGCGCGCCTGAGGCGGCGAATCCGCCGGCGCCGTAGCCGCAGGCGCGCTCGTGGCCGGCGAGGTCGTTGCCGCGCCCGCGCCGCCCTTGAGGGAGAGACCGATCTCCGCGGCACGATCGACCGCCTCGATCACCTGCTGCGGGCCGTAGGAATCGCTTCGGAAGACTTCCCGACCATCGGGCGCGAGCACCACGAGCAAGGGAATCGTGGCGCTGCCGGCGACCTTGAGTCGCTCCGCCTGCACCTCGTTTCCGCCCGTGAGATCGACCGACAGCGGCCGCACATCCGTTCTCGTGAGCCGATCGGCCACGGCGCGCGACGACAGCACCGTGCCCTCGAGCGCCTTGCACGAGATGCACCAGTCCGCGGTGAACTTGATCACCACCACCTTGCCTTCGGCGAGCGCCTCCTTCTCGGCGCTCGGCGAGTAGAGCGGCCACGAGACGAGGCCCGCGAGCACGTGACCCGCGCCGCCGGAGGCCGCCACGAGGAACGCGCCGATGACGCCGAGAACGAGCTTGTTCCTCGGTCGCTTCGCAAGTCGCAACGCGCCCCACATGAGCCAGAGTCCGGCGGCGATCGCGGGAAGCACCACCATCCACCAGGTCCACGGTCCGTAGATCCAGCCGAGTCCGACGAGTCCCGCGCGAAGGAAGTAGAGCGCCGCCGCGAGCAGCAGCAGTCCCATGACCTGCTTCACCAGTTCGCTCGCGGGACCGGACTTGGGCACCCGCTTCACGAGCTGCGGGAAGGCCGAGAGGAAGAGGTACGGCGACGCCATGCCGGCGCCGATCGCCGCGAAGATGAGCAGCAGCATCACCGGTGAATCGATCGCTCGCGCCCAGCCGAGGCTCGCGCCCATGAACGGACCCGTGCACGGCGTGCTCAGCACCGCCGCCATGATGCCCATGAGAAAACTGCCGCCGATCGTGTCGTGCTTCGGCTCGAAGGAGTAGACGGCGGCCGGCAGCGCGAAGCTGAAGAGTCCGCCCATCGCCACGGCCATCAGCGCGAGGAAGAGCCCGATGCCGATCGTGACCCAGGCGTTGTGGAAGAGCACGCTGATCGCGTCGACTCCCGTGAGCGACGCCATGATCGCGCCGAGCGCGAGCCAGAAGGCGATCACGCCGCCGCTCATCACGGCGCCGAGCAGGATGCATCGGGCACGATTGCCGGCCGACTGCTGAAGCGACATCACCTTGAGCGGGATCACCGGCAGCACGCAGGGCGTGAGGTTGAGCAGAAGCCCGCCGAGGAACGCCATGAGCAGGATGAGCACGCGGCCGGTTCCGCGCGTGTCGATCGTGAAGTCGACGAGATCGAAGAGCTGGAAGCGAAGCAGATCGCCGGATGCGGCGCCCGATCCGAGCGCCGCGGCGCCGTCGGTCGGAACATCGCCCGACGCGATCTTCCCGAAGACGCCGTAGTCGAAGTTCGCGAACAGCGCCGCGTCGCCGCTTCCCCTGTCGACCGACTTTCCCGGCGGCACGATCTCGAGCGACAGCGGCAGCGTGACCGACTCCGGAAGGCGGCAGCTCGAGTCGGTGCATGCCTGGAAGTCGACGACGAGCTGGATCGTGGCGGTGCCCGGCGCCGCATTCGCCGACACGAGCAGCGGCAGGTACGCGATGGATCGCCCTTCGTAGACGGCGTACTTCTCCGGGCCGTTCCTCAGATCGGCGGTCACCGCGTGGTACTCCGGCCACTGAATCGCGCCGAACGCGGGCGTGATCGATTCGCTCGATGGACCGGCCGTCACGGCCGTGTACCGTGCGCCCTCGAACCGCACCACCGTCGCGGGAAGCGTCGCCGCCTGCGCCGCCGAGGTCCAGATGTGCCAGGTCGGCTTGATGTCGAAGACGATCGCCACCGGGATGCGATCGCCCTGCATGACGAGCGTGCGCGCCGGCTTCAGCGAGACCGAGACCACCTGATCGGCGCCCGGAAGTCCAGGAACCCCCGGAAATCCCTGCGGCGCCGCCGAAATCGGCGAGCCGACGACGAGCGCCGGGACGAGCGCCGCCGGCAGGACGAGCGCGGCCGGGAGGCGGGCGAACGGGCGTCGGCGTCGATCGGCGGGCGTCATGCGGCAGAGCGTACGGGCGAGGTGGGGGGCGGGTGCAATTCGTTGTGCGGGCGTGACACCGGCGCCGGTCATTGTCGTCCCGTCCGCCGAATCGCTGGCCCGCCGCCCGTTTCCGGGCCGATATCGATGCGGAGTGTCCACGCCCGCTCCCGACCGAACCGCATCCCCGCTCGACGCCGCCGAGCACGACGCGCTCCGCGCCGCCGTCGCGCGCGGCGACTTCGACATGAGCGGCACCGCGCAGATGTTCACGCGCCGGCGCCGAGGTCAGGAAACCGTCGAGATCCGTCCCTACGACTTCAAGCGCCCGGAGCGCATCGGCAAGGAGCAGATGCGGGCGCTCGAGACGCTGCACGAGGCGTTCGCGCGGAGCTTCGGCGCGGGACTCTCGGGCCTGTTGCGCACGATCGTCGAGATCTCGGTGCAGCACTGCGAGCAGATCAGCTACGCCGAGTTCATCACGAGGCTGCCGAATCCCACGAGCCTGAATCTGCTGCACTGCCGTCCGCTCGACGGCCACTTCCTCTTCGAGCTCAGCCCGACCGTGATCTACCCGGTGATCGATCGCCTGCTCGGCGGCACGAATCGGGATGTCTTCGTTCCGCTGCGCCCGATGACTCCGATCGAGACGCGGCTGGTGCAGAAGCTGCTCGAACGCGCGATCGGCGCCCTGCGCGAAGCGTGGCAGGGGCTTCACCCGATGGACTTCGCGCTCGGCGAGATGGAGAGCAATCCGCAACTCGTCCAGGTGGTGCCGCCGAACGAAGTGGTCGTGGCGATCACCTTCGATGTGCGCCTGGGCAACTGCAACGGGCCCATGCGGCTCTGCCTGCCGTACAACGCGATCGAGCCCTTGATGGACCGGCTCAACAGCCAGAGCTGGCTGGCGGCGGGTCGCTCCCGCAACGCACCCGACGCGGAGAAGCGGCTCGTTCGAAGTCTCTCCGAGGCTTCGGTCACGGTCGACGCGGTGCTTGCCACCACCACCATGACGCTGGCCGAGCTGCGAGGTCTTGAAGCGGGGGACCTGATCGTCACGAGTCGAACGGCGTCGTCGCCCGCCATGGTCCGGGTCGAGGGAAGGACCAAGTTCGTGGGTCGGCTCGGCCAGCATCGGGGACGCCGAGCGGTGCAGATCGAGCCGGCCGGCAAGGCTGCCATCAATGCGGCACCGGCGTCGGCGCCGCCGATCGAGTCTCCCGCGGCGCCTGCTCCCACCGCGCCCCATAGCGCAACCCCGCTGAATAAAGCGATTTGAGCGCGATCCGAGCGCTCGCTCAAGGTCCTCGGAACTTGAGCATTTCGGGCCACCTCGATATCATCTCTGACCGCCGGCGAGTCGTAACGCCGGCGGATCGTCTTTGAACCCGTCCCGCCTTGGACCACCGCATGTGCATGCCGGTTCCAACCCTGTCCCGACTCCGCTGATGACGCGTCGAGCGTCCATCATCGGGTCGTGCCCGCAATCCCCGCACGGGGGGAACGGGCAAGGGAGCGGAGGTTTCGGAGGGCGCGCTGTGAGATAGCGCCCTCCGACACCCGAGGGCGTCATCGGTGCCGACTCCGTTCGGAGCGGCTCCGGTCGACGCGACTGGGACGGGCCACGCTCGACGCCGCGGTCGATCGTGGCTCTTGTTTTTGGGCTCTTGTTCTTCTCGCGGCGACATCCCGACATCCCACCAACCCGCAGGAACGCACGAATGAATTCCGAAACCCTCCGCATCCTCGACTCGATTGCCCGCGACCGGAACATCGATCGGGAGCTGCTCATCACGGACCTGGAACAAGCGCTCATCAGCGCCGCACGCAAGCACTTCAATTCGCTCGACACGGAGGAGTTCGGCTGCGAGATCGATCGCCTCTCCGGCAAGGTGCGCCTCTGGCGCAACGCGGGCGAGGAGGCGGGCATCGAGGAGATCCCGCTCGAAGCGCTCGGCCGCATTCCGGCCCAGACCGCCAAGCAGGTCATGATCCAGCGCTTCCGCGAGGACGAGCGCAACAGCCTTCTCACGGAGTTCTCCAAGCGCCAGGGCGAGCTCGTCACCGGCACCGCGCAGCGCTACGAAGGCGGCGCGCTCATCGTGCAGATCGATCGCGCGGAGGGATTCATGCCGCGCGGCGAGCAGATTCCGGGCGAACAGTTCCAGCCCGGCGACCGCGTGCGCTGCCTCATCCTCGATGTGCGCGACGCGGGGCACCAGGTCAAGATCGTGCTCTCGCGCAGCCACGCCGACTTCATCCGCCGCCTCTTCGAGGCGGAAGTGCCGGAAGTCGCCGAGCGCGTGATCGAGATCAAGGCCATGAGCCGCGAGCCCGGCTTCCGCACCAAGCTCGCGGTGGCGTCGATCGACAGCAAGGTCGACGCGGTCGGCGCCTGCGTCGGCGTGCGCGGCAGCCGCATCCGGAACATCGTCGACGAGTTGGGCGGCGAGAAGATCGACATCGTGCGCTGGAACGAGTCGAGCCAGGTGCTGCTGGCGAACGCGCTCAAGCCCGCCGAAGTCGAGGAAGTGAGCCTCTGCATGGAGCTCGGCCGCGCCACGATCGTGGTGCGCGACGATCAGCTCTCGCTCGCGATCGGCCGCCGAGGTCAGAACGTGCGCCTCGCGGCGCGGCTCACCGGCTGGGACATCGACATCCTCACCCCCGCCGAGTTCGACAAGGGCCTTCAGGTGCTGGAAGAGACGGTGCGTCCGATCGACGGCGTCACGAGCGAGCTGCTCGACAAGATGGGCGCGCTCGGCCTCATCAGCGTCTTCGACGTGGAGGAAGTGCAGGGGCCGGCGCTCGTGGAAGCGATCGGCATCGGCGACGACCTCGCCGATCGCATCGTGGAGGCGTGCAGCGCCAAGGCCCGCATCGTGGAGGAGGAGCAGGCCAAGGAGATGGCGGAGGCGGAGGCGCGGCGAGCGGAGGAGCAGGCAGCGGCGGACGCGCTGCTCGGCGCCGCGCCCGGCACGAACGTGGAGGTCGACGCGCAGGCGGAGAGCGCGGCCGACAGCATTCTCGGCGGAGGATCGCCTCCGCGCAACTGATCGACGCAACGACGGAACGACGGCAAGGAGCCCCATTTGTCCAAGATCACGAAGGTGCGCATCACGCAGCTCGCGAAGGAGCTGGGCGTCACCACGAAGGACATCATCGAGAAGTGCAAGGCCGAGGAGATTCCCGGCGTCGACAAGCCGCAGGCCACGGTCTCCGCCGGTCTTGCCCTCACGATCCGCGAGTGGTTCGGCGGCAGCAGCGCCGCCACCGCCGTCGAGCGCGCCGAGAAGGTCGATGTG
This sequence comes from Phycisphaerae bacterium, assembly GCA_016873355.1. GTDB lineage: Bacteria > Planctomycetota > Phycisphaerae > Phycisphaerales > SM1A02 > VGXK01. The sequence continues at coordinate 11,058 of VGXK01000030.1, forward strand.
GAGGAGGCCCGTGCCCGCGCCGAGAAGGCGCCCCGCAAGTCGTCGCGCAAGTCGGCGGTCGGCGCCGGTACGGACGCGGCCGCCGATGGGGGTGGAACCGCGACCGTCGTCGAAGGAACGCCCGTCGCTCCGAAGACTCGACGATCGCCCCCGCGCCGCGCGACGGAGCCGCCGACCGAGGACGGCGTTTCCATCGATGCGCCCGCGAAGTCCGCGCCGGCGGCGCCCGCCGCG
>VGXK01000031.1 GCA_016873355.1 Phycisphaerae bacterium
CTCAGCGCCGCGCACGGCCTGGCGGGCGAGCGGGGCGTGCCCGCGCAGCGCCGCGACGCTCCGCCGGTCCGGGCGCGGCGAAGCGCTCAGCCGGTCCAGGCGCCGAGCAATGAGCCGAGATCGTCGCCGTCGACGACGCCGTCGCCGTTGAAATCGGCGGGACATCCGGGGCACGCATCCCATTGCCCGAGCAGCGCGCCGAGATCCGAACCGTCCACATCGCCGTCGAAATCGAGATCCTCGGGCGCCCACGGCCCGCCCTGGCACTCGTCCGGCGTGCCGTCGCCGTTGCCGTCCTCGCTCGACCCGTCGGCGAGATCGCACGAGTCGGGAACGTGATTGCCGTTGCAGTCGAGCGGCGAGGCAGGCATCACGAGCAATCCGGTCGGCGACGGAGCATCGATCGGATAGACGCGATAGGTCCGCAGGTGGTATCCGTTCTTCACCGCCAGTCCCACGATCGGCGCGCCGCTTGCGGTGGCGGTCACCAGCACCACGGTGTCGTCGGCGTAGAGCCGCATGCTCATCGGATCCCTCAGCGAAATGCTGCTGGTCGGATTCGGACCGACGTCGAAGCGGCCCTTGTGCAGACCGGTCATTCCGTCGAAGCGGTGGATCGCGTCGAAGGTGCGACTCGCCACGAGCAGATCGCCGTTGGGCAGATAGAGCACGCCCGTGCAATCGGGACTCGCGCCGATCGGGTTGAGATCCGCGAACACGCCGAGCGCCGCGCCCGACGGCCACGCGAATCCGTAGACGCGGCCGTCCGTGGCGCTCGCCGCGACGGCGCCATCGCTCCGACGCGCCAATCGCATGGGGCGATTCGTGGCCGTGAGCTGCGCGAACACGCCCAGGGGTGCGCCGCTCGCCGAATAGTGCCGAATCGATGCGTTGCCGAAACTCGCCACGAGCATCGATCCGTCCTCCATCACGAGCAGCCCCTGGGCATTGCTCAGCGACGCTCCTCCGGTGCCGCCGGCGGGGAACGACTCGATCAGCGCGCCGCTCACCGAGTCCCAGCGGCCGACCTGGTCGCCGAAGGTGCCGAGGATCGTTCCGTCGGCCGCGAGCGCCAGATCCCGCACCGACTCCGGCGCCGCCTCGCTCGTGCGAAGGCGCACGCCGCTTCGCGGATGGAGCTCGCCGAGCGAGCCGTTCGCGGTCGTGGCCACCCACCAGTGCCGCGAACTTCCGAGCACCTCCGTGTCGAGCGTTCCGTCGCCGTCGCAATCCTGGCACGCGTCGATCTGCGCGTTGCGGTCGAGGTCGAGGGACATGTCGTCGGTGATCTCGGTGTAATCCGAGATGCCGTTGCCGTTGCAGTCGGTTTCGCACTCGTCGGGCACGTCGTTGCCCCAGCGATCGAGACTCGTCTGCTGCCAGATGTCGACGAGATCGACGACGCCGTTGCCGTTGCAGTCCGGATCGCAGCCGTCGGGAATCCCGTTGCCGTCCACGTCGGGCGCTCCCTGAAGGATTTCGTCGGGATCGAGCACGCCGTCGTCGTCGCAGTCCTGGCAGGAGTCGGGAATGCCGTCGCCGTTGAGGTCGGCCACCAGGTTCGCGCCGATCGCCTCCGCATCGTTCACGCCGTCGCCGTCGCAATCGAAGCCGATGCACTGGGCGTTCACGAGGAACTCGGCGATCACCTCGCGCAGGATGCGGTGCAGCGAAAGATCGACGTTCGCCGTGGCGCCCGACACCGTGTGGCAGTAACTCATGAACCCGCCGCGCAGCACCGTTCCGGAGGCGCAGGTGTCGATGCCGTAGCTGTGCGTGTGCAGCGTGCCGATGTTGTGCCCGAGCTCGTGCGCCGTGACGATGATGTCCCAGTTCCCGGGATTCGGGCGACCGGCGTCCACGAAGCTCCCGATGAGATACCCGCACACCGAGTACCCGTTCTGGCCGCACGCGGAGCTGAGCCACGCCACGCCGCCGTACGGAAGGTTGCGGCGCCCCGTCAGCAGTTGCGCCACGTCGCGCACCACGTCCTGCTGCGTCGCGTTCCAGAGATCGCGGAACTGGTAGAGCGGATCGGGATCCTGGTACGGATCGTTCGCATCGAGCCAGAGGCGCAGGTACGAAAGCTGAACGCGCACGCCCATCTCGCGCTCGTAGATCGAGCTGATTGCGCCGTAGAGCGACACGACATACGCGGTGCAATCCTCCTCGCCCGCGAAGATCGAGGTGAACTCGAAGTCGCAGTCGGCGGCCACGCGCACGCGCGCTCCGCGCACCGCGTCGATCGGCAACAGTCCGGGGGGATCGCCGTCGCCGGCGATGCCGCCCTCGCCGTGATTGCCGTGATCGCCGTCATCGCCGCGATCGCCGTCATCGCCGTGTCCGGCGGCTCCTCCTCCCCCGGCCTCGTCGCCCGGGGCAGGAAGCAGCCGACACGCCTCTTCCACGAGCGGTGCGCCGGCGCCGGGGCTCTCGACCCAGCGCTCAGGACCTCGCACGGGTCCGGCCCATCCGCCCTCGACCGGCGCAAGGGCGAAGCGCCGTCCCGCCACTTCGATCATGCCCACTCGCCCGCGCGGCGACTCCGCGAGATACGCGTGGCTGCCGTGGAATCCGACGACGACGCCCGAGTACGCGCGGACGGAGCGGGCGATCGACTCGAGCGAGTCGACGGTCGGCGTCGCGCCGGCGCCCGCGGTCCCCGCGCCGGCGCCGCCGCGCGCCGTGCCGTCGCCGGACTTCATCACGAACGCGTGATCGAGCACCTCGAAGCGCTCGAGTTCGATCTGCACCTCCCCCACGCCCGGCAAGATCGCCGTTTGAACGATCGTCGTTCGACCAGGCATCGAGTCGGGTCCACCGCCGAGGGCGGCCGCCAGCAGGAGCGTCAGCATGGCCGCAATCCTACGGCGCGGCTCGCCGGTTCCAAGGGGCACGCTCGCGACGCCGAGGGTTCGCGGGCCTACGGCCGGGCCATGCGAGCCGCCGCAGCCGCCTCGATTTCGCGTCAACGCCCGTGCGGCTCCTTCGCCAGGAATCGATCGAGCCCGCTCGCCTGCAGAATCGCCCGGAAGTTTTCGCCGAAGACGAAGTTCTCCTCTGGAAACGCCACGCCCGCGCGGTTCTGATCGATGTGGCTGAACATCATCTCCACCTCGCCGATCCTGACCCAGGCGCCATCGCGATGATCCATGCGCTCGATCGTGCCGCGCGTGCTGGCGCCGGCGGAGTCGATGCGCTCGATCGATGCGTCGTAGCGGATGCACTGACCGGGCACCACGTCCTGCTCGATCGTCGCGCGCGCGATCTTGGCGAGAATCACCTTCTCGCGGAAGCCCTCGGTGGCGCCGACGAGAATGCCCGCCGTCTGCGCGAATCCCTCGATCATGAGGCTGCCCGGCATGATCGGTCGGCCGGGAAAGTGCTGATGCAGATGATCTTCCGCGAGCGAGACGTTCTTCACCGCCACCATGCGGTGGCCGGGCTCGAACGCCGTCACCGCGTCGATCCACATCCAGCGCATGGGCGGATTCCTCGGTCTTGCCGCGAAGGTCGAGTCAGGCCTTGAGCTTGCGCTCGACGAACTCGATGAGGCTCTTCACGGTGAAGGTCTCGGAGAGGTTCGCCACGTTGCGGTCCTTCTCGAAGGTCGAGAAGTCCACATGCGGCATCCGCTCCTTGAGCACCGTCATCCCCTTGTCGGTGACCTTGCCGTTCTCGACGAGCGTGGGGTCGGAGAGCATGTTCTCGGGGAAGAGCTCGCCCTGGGCGATCTTGAAGGGGCGATCCGGCGTGGTGAAGCGCTTCTCGAGTCGGAACATGATGTCCAGGTAGTCGATGCTCTCGGCACCGAGGTCGCTCTTGATGCGGGCCGCCGGCACGACGTCGTCGGCATCGACGCCGAGCGCGTCGCACAGCACTTCACGAACACCACTCTCGATCTCGGGTCGGGCCATCGGCAAGGTGGGACTCTCCTGAGGTTTCGTCGGCATGGATGGGGGAACTCCGTGTCAGCCGACTCTGGGTGGCCGCATTGTAAAGCGGCCTGAGACGGCGGTCTCGGCGGCCGCGCCGCCTCGAATCACCGACGCGACTCCCTTGAAGGAACGCGACGCGCCCTCGCCGTCGCCTTCCGCGGTCACTTCCACCCGCAGCGCCTCGCCGGGGCGGACGAAGCTTCCGTACCGGAGCGCGCGGACCTCTCCCAGCACCCACTCGCCGCGGCCGGATCGCTCGAGCAGCCGTCTCGACGCCTGCACGAGCGCCTCGAGCATGAAGACGCCGGGAAGCACGGGAAACCCGGGAAAGTGGTCGCCCAGGTACTCCTCCGCACGAGTCACGTTCTTGACCGCCAGCACGCGCGAGTCGTCGAGCTCCAGCACGGTGTCGATGAGCGCGAAGTGCATGCCGCGGAGGACGGCGATCCTAGCAGAAGCCCCGCGATTCATCGGGCGCCCCGCGGCTTTCCGATATCGAAGGCATGGCTCGTTCGACCTCTACGGCTGTCCCCTGCACCGATCGCAGGGAGAAGATCTCCCCACCCTCGCTGCCGCGCCGAAGCGCCTGGATCGCGCTGGCGGCGGCATGGGTGCTGCTCTTCCTTTCGCTCGCGACCTTCTCCGCGTCCGACTGGCCGAGCTCCTCGGTTGCGTTCCACAACGAGCCGGCGGCGAATCTCTTCGGTCGCGCCGGCGCGCTCGTGGCGCACTGGGTTCATCTGGCGCTCGGACCGGGCGTCTGGGTGGCGATGGCGGTGTTCGCGTGGATGCTGCTCGTGCTCGCCACCGGTCGCGTCGTCTCGCACCCGCTCGTGCGCGTGCTCGGCGTGCTGCTGCTCGCCTGCTGCTCGAGCGCGCTGCTCGGCTGGTGGCTGCCCTCGCTGTCGCCGGTCGTCGGTGCCGAGGGAGGCGTGCTGCCCGCATTCGTCTTCGATCAGCTCGCGAGTCGATTCCCGTCGCTCGGCGTGGCGGCGATCCTGGTGCTCGGCGTGATCGTCGGCGCGGTCGTGTCGATGGACGAACTCGTCTTCGCGGTTCCCGGGATGGTGGCGCGAACCTTCTCGCTCGCCGAGCCCGTGACGCGATTCGACTGGGGGCGATTCGTTCCGCGACTCGGTCGATCGCCGTCGCTGAGCGGCGCCGGCGCGGCGTCGGGCCTGGCGTCGATGCGCTCGGCGGCGGCGGTGGTCGTATCGCCCGCGCTCACGGCGAACAAGCCGACCCGCCGCAAGCTCAACGAGCGCGACTGGGACGTGAGCGACGAGATCGAGCGCGCCGACGCGGCGGCGCGCGTCGCCGGCATGGACGACGACATCGCGGTGCTCGATCCGGACGACGACCTCGACGACGCGGATCGACTCGACGAACTCGCGGAGCGGCGCGATCTCGACGAGCACGACGAGTCGATCGCGGATCTCGACGAGTCGACCGCCGACGGCGACGAGGGCGATCTCGACGACGATGACGACGACGCGCGCGACGACGGCGCCGACGCGACGGACTCGAGCGAGGCCATCGACGCCGCGGACGGCGACGCGTCCGCTCCCGCCCCGCGTCAGCTCACGGCGGAAGAGCTTCGCGAGCGCATCGCGAAGCTGCCCGTGCGCATGGCCGGCCGCAAGGCCGACACCGCGCGCGAAGAGGACATTCCGCGGGCCGTCGACTACAGCGGCTATCAGTTCCCCTCCCTCGACATGCTCGAAGAGCCCGAAGGCAGTTTCACGGAGTCGATGGAGGCGTTCGTGCGCGAGCAGGCGCAGGTGCTCACCGAGGCGCTTCGCACCTACCAGATCGACGGCGAGGTCACGGGAATCGAGAGCGGACCGGTGGTCACGCTCTACTCGGTCGAGCTCGCACCGGGCACGCGCGTGGCGCGGCTCGAGACGATCTCGAAGGACATTGCGCGCTCGCTGCAGGCGCCGAACATCCGCATCATTCCGAACATGGTCGGGCGCACCGCGGTCGGCATCGAGGTGCCGAACCGCCAGAAGGAGCGCGTGCGGCTCAAGGAGCTCATCTCGGGCGGGCACTCGCAGGGCATGGTGCTGCCCATGTTCCTCGGCAAGGATTCGGCGGGCGAGCCGCTCGTCGTGGATCTCACGCGCATGCCGCACATGCTCATCGCCGGCACCACCGGCAGCGGCAAGAGCGTCTGCATGAACACGATCATCATGGGCTGGCTCTACACGAAGCGCCCGGACGAGATGAAGCTCGTGCTCGTCGACCCCAAGATGGTCGAGATGAGCCAGTTCGCCGACATCCCGCATCTCATGTGCCCGGTGGTGACGGACATGAGCAAGGCGGCGGGCATTCTCGAGTGGGCCACGGAGAAGATGGAGGAGCGCTACAACCTGCTGAAGGACGCGAGCGTCCGCGACATCCGCTCCTACAACGAGCTCGGCGAGGAAGAGCTCTTCGCGCGGCTCAATCCGCAGAGCGATCTCGAGCGCGCGAAGATCCCCAAGAAGCTCCCCTACCTCGTCTTCGTGATCGACGAGCTCGCCGACCTGATGATGTCGAACAAGGAGGTCGAGACCTCGATCGTTCGCATCGCGCAGAAGGCCCGCGCGGTCGGCATCCACCTGATCGTCGCCACGCAGCGCCCGCAGGCGAATGTCGTCACCGGCCTCATCAAGAGCAACATGCCCTGCCGCGTCAGCTTCAAGGTCGCCAGCGGCATGGACAGCCGAATCGTGCTCGACCAGAAGGGCGCGGAACTGCTGCTCGGCCAGGGCGACATGCTGGTGCTCACGCCGAGTTCGAGCGATCTCCGCCGTGCGCAGGGCACGCTCGTCACGGATCAGGAGACTCGAAGCGTCGCGAGATTCCTCAAGACGGTCGCGGCGCCGAGCTTCGAGCGGCAATTGATGGCGATTCGAGGTCCCGGCGCGCGGAGCGGCGATCTCGACGGCGAGGGCGGCGATCCCGGCGCGAACGAGCGCGATCCGCTCTTCGACAAGGCGGTCGAGATCATGATCGAGAGCGGTCGCGGCAGCGTGAGCCTGCTCCAGCGCCGCATGGCGATCGGCTACGGGCGCGCGAGCCGCCTCGTTGACCAGATGGGACTCGCGGGAATCCTGAGCGATCACAAGGGATCGGTGGCGCGCGAAGTGCTCATCTCGCTCGAAGACTGGCAGCGCATGAAGGCGATGGAGGCGAACGACGCCGCCGACGCCGAGGCGCTCGACGCGGTTCCGCCCAGCGCGATGACCGCGCGGCGCGCAAGCGACGCGGCGGCGAGCAGTGCCGCGTCGAACGACGACGACGATGCGGGCGACGACTCGGACGAGCCGGAGCGCGGCGCCGTGTCGAGGTCGGAGCCTGCGTCGTCGAATGGCACGGGCGATCTCGACTATGTCGAGGACTCCGACACCGACGACGGCCCCGTCCCCGACGAGATGCCGGACGAATACCGCGCCTAGAGCGGTTCCTCCTCATTCGTGGCGATCTGGCGGGCTGCGACTTCGTGTGGCGTTGTCGCCGTCGGCTCGGCGGGTCCTTTGGACCCTACCTCGCCTCGGCTCCTAGCCACACTCGTCTCGCCGACGCCAGCTCGCTACGCCTGAGTCGTCACCGCTCTAGCAGCACCTCCTTCGCGCCGTTTGCCGAGGTGGCGCCGCGCTGCCTGAAAGCGAGATTCGACGGGCTCGCGGCGTGGTGTTCGCTCGAGGCACCGTTGCGCTTCAGCGCGGCAGCGAGCTCGGTTCGTTGAAGGTGTCCTTCTGGAGATACCACTCGGGCTTGGGGTAACCCTCGTACTCGACGATGCCGAGCATGCCCGCCGCCTCGTGCCAGGTGATGTGGCAATGCATCATCCAGAGTCCCGGCGCGTCGGCATCGAACTGCACCTTCACCGTCGACTTCGGCATCACCAGGATCGTGTCGCGCACGGCGCCGTCGATCGGCGTTCCGTCGATCTCCGTCACTTGGAAGCGATGCCCGTGCAGATGCATGGGGTGCGACATCATCGTCTTGTTCTGGAAGACGAGTTCAACGCGCTCGCCTTCCTTCACCGGGAGGCGCGGCCCCTTCGGCCATTCCATTCCGTTGAGGCTCCAGCGATAGCCGTTCATGGCGCCGTCGAGCGTGATCACGTGCGTTCGATCGACCGGGCGCTTCGGAAGCGGATTCAGGGCGCGGAACTTGCGCTCCTGCTCGTAGCCGACGCCGATGGCGCCGATCGGCTCGTCCGCGTTGGGCTTGACGGAGATTCCCGAACTCCGCCGTCCGGCGAGATCGATCGCCGCATGGAGCGTGGTGCCTTCGGCCTGCGCCACGATGGGCTGCGCCTGGAAGTCCGACGGCAGATCCACGAGCAGGTCCACTCGCTGCGCGATGCCGAGCTCCACCGTGCTCATCTCGACCGGTTCGATCGGCTCGCCGTCGACTTCGATCGCGCGACCCTTCAGCGTGCCGAGATCCACGCGGAAGTTCGACGCGCTCGACGCGTTGATGAGCCGCAGTCGCACCGTCGAGCTCGGGGACACGCGAACGATCTGCATCGACTTGATCGTGCGGCCGTTCGCCAGCACCGCGTCGTAGGCGACGTCGACGAGATCGGGCTTCATCGCCGCGCCGCCGTCGCGATGGTCACCCATCGCGTCACCGCCGCCGCTCTCCGTCTTCGGCGCGCGAAGGCGCTCGAAGACCTTCGGCGGACTGTCGAAGAGGAAATCCGTGAGCACGAACACCACGTCCTTCGGCGCCGCGCTCTCGGCCGCGGCCTTGCCCTTGGCGCCGTTGGAGGCGGCGTCGCGCGCCGCACCGACGCCGTCGGCGGGCGCCGCGTCCTCGATGATGAACGGGATGACGAGCTGGTCCTGGATCTCCCAGCCGAAGTGGGAGTGCAGGAAGTAGCTGCCTTCCTGCGTCGGCGTGAAGTCGTAGAGAAACCGACCGCCGGGCGGCACCGGAAGCTGCGTCACGTACGGCACGCCGTCCTGCGCATTCGGCAGCAGCACGCCGTGCGGGTGCAGCGTGACGGGAAGCGGTGTGAGATTCACGAGTTCAAGGCGGACTCGCTCCCCCCTTCGCGCGCGAACGGACTCCTTGCCGTCCTTCGTCCGCACGTGAAGGATCCGTGCCGTGCGGCCGTTCACGTCGATGCTGCGGGTCTGCACGACAAGCGGCAGCGTCGTCGGAGGCGGAGCCTGGACCTCGTCGTTCGTGCCCGCAAGGGTCGACGATCCCGCCACCAGCGCCACCGACACCGCCGCAACGGCCGGCCATGCTCGATTCGTTCGCATGGCCGCCAGCGTACGGCCGCAATCTGCTCCGCGGCGCGCACCGGATCTTGTCCGGTCCCCGAGAGCGTGCTATGTTTCAGCCGCTTCGATCGAAGCCGCGGCGTGCCGGGCAAAATGCAGCACGGCGACCACGGACGACGACGAAGCCGACCGGCCCTCGCTCCGATCGAATGCGTGAGGACGCTCATGCAGGAGATCGAACGGCGAACCGGGCGATGAGCTCCGCGGGACGCTGCGGAGAGGAGTGCTTGGCGGCAGGAATTCACCCTGCGACGGCTGAGCTTGGGCGCTTTCAAGAAGGAGGTGGTCCAGTGACAAGTGAAACCATGAAGGGTTTGCACCGCTAACCCCGTGCACCCGACGGGGTCCGCACGGTTCGGTGCGAACCCTTGACGAAATGCCCCGCCGATCGGCCCTCGCCGGTCGGCGGGGTTGTTTTTGCCTTCGCGCGCCGGTCGAAGTTGTGGACGATGCGCGGGCGCGCCGGTCGTAGATTGCGCCGACCGTGGAGGCACAACTGCATTGCGTCGCATGCGGGTACTCGATTGGCGCCGAACTCGGCGCGGCCGACGCCGCGAGACGGGCAATCCCCGAATCGGGCGTTGACTGATTCGATCACGCGTTCGTACTCTGTTCGGGTCGTGAGCGCCGACGGACCGACCTACCAGGATGCCCTCGTTCACGGCCCCGCGCACCGTCGCGGCGCCGGCTTGAACCCCGGCAATCGCTTCGAATCCGTGCGGCTCCATGTGCTCGGCGAGGAGCTCGATCGACGCATGATCGAGCGCGAAGCCGCGGGATGCGCGGGCACGCTCGAGCGCGTGGAGCGCCAGGTCTTCCGCGATCGCACCGAAACGATCATCAATCATGTGGCGCGTTCGTCGGATGTGCCGTTCGACTGGACGGTGAATCCGTATCGCGGCTGCGAGCACGGCTGCGTCTATTGCTACGCGCGGACCTACCACGAATTCATCGGCCTGAGCTGCGGCCTCGACTTCGAGACGAAGCTCGTGGCGAAACCGGACGCGGCGGAACTTCTGCGCCGCGAGCTGGCGTCGCCGCGCTGGAAGCCCGAGCCGATCGTGATGTCGGCGTCGACCGACATCTATCAGCCGATCGAGCACGAAATGCGCATCTCGCGCCAGTGCCTCGAAGTCATGGCCGAATGCGGTCAACCCGTGAGCACCATGACGAAGAGCGCCATGGTCCTTCGCGACATCGATCTCTGGCAGACGCTCGCATCGATCGGCGCGGGGCGCGTGGGAATCACGCTCGTCACGCTCGACCCCGACCTCGCGCGCACCCTCGAGCCGCGAGCGACGAATCCCGCCGGGCGCCTGCGCACCATCCGCGAACTCACGAAGGCGGGGATTCCGGTCACCGTGAACATTGCGCCGGTGATCCCGGGACTCACCGACACCGAGATTCCCGCCATTCTCGAAGCGGCCGCGGACGCGGGCGCCGTCGCCGCGTCGTGGATCCTGCTGCGACTCCCGTATCAGCTCAAGGCGCTCTTCCTCGAGTGGCTGCAACGATGCGTGCATCCCGATCGCGCGCGCAGAGTGGAATCGCTCATCCGGCAGATGCGCGGCGGCAAGCTCTACGACGCCACCGTTGCGCGCGGCCGCGGCCAGGGGCCGATCGCGGAACAGATCGCCCAGGCATTCAAGGTCTTCGCGAAGCGCTACCGCCTCGATCGCGAATGGACGCCGCTCTCCGGCGCGCACTTCCGCCGACCCGTGCTCGACGGTCAGTTGCCGCTGTTCGACTCCTGATCGGCGCCGCGCCGGCGGCCCGCCCGTCACGCCGATTCAGCGCCTGCGACGACGAGCGAGCGCCGCGCACGCAAGCACGAGCACTCCACCCGGCGCCGGCACGAACTGGAAGTCGTCGATGCGGAAACTGATTCCGATCGTCTCGTCGATGTCGCGGAAGATCACGCGATCGATGATCGTCTCGCCGGCGCTGGCGCCGATGAACCCTCCCCAGTTCTCGTCGTAGGTTGCGTCAACGATCCCGAGCAGCGTGTCGCCGCTGTAGAGCTCCAGTTGCAGAACGCCGCCG
>VGXK01000032.1 GCA_016873355.1 Phycisphaerae bacterium
TGGCGCAGTGCCAGTACAGCGTGTTCACCTGGCCGCAGTGGGAATGCAATTGGGAGGGGCCGAGGACCTACACGGCGAACGGGCTGAACGATCTCGGCGCCTGGTGCGGTCATCGATTCGGATGTTGGCCGGAAGAGAGCAACGACTGGATTCCCATCTACTGCCCGCCCGGCGGCATGCCGCAGGTGCTGCCGATGCCGCCGGGGGCGTCGGAGGATGGCTCGAAGGCGAACGCCGTGAACAACGACGGCGTCGTCGTGGGATTCATGTATGCAGGAGCAAGCAGCCAGTACTTCGTCGGAGTGATCTGGTGGCCGGATGGAACCGTGGAGGTGATCCCATCCTTGATCAGCATCCCCGACAGCCCCGCGACCGACATCAACAACGCAGGCACGATCGTCGGGTACAGCGGAGGAATTCCGTATGTGCTCAAGGACGGAGTGATGACCTCGATATCGATTCCCGGAGGAGTCAATGGATTTGCCCGGTGCGTGGCAGAATCCGGCGATGTGACGGGCTACTTCGGCAATCTCAATGCAAACGCGCGCGGCTTTCGGTGGAAGGACGGCAAGTTCGTGATTCTCGAACCAGCAATTGGCTATCCCGTTTCGAGCGCGAGCGGAGTGAATTCGCTCGGTTGGGTGGCGGGACAGTCTCGCACTACGACGTCCCCCGTGGTTCAACGACCTACGGTCTGGATCGACGATCAACCGATCGAGCTCCCGATGCCGCCGGGCTACACGACCGGCGCCGCGGCGCACATCAACGATGCGGGCGTCATCACCGGATCGGCCTCCGGCCCCGGGTTGTCGTCGACTCCGCTCATCTGGATCGACGGCTTGGTCTACAAGCTGAACGATCTCATCGTGCCGGGATCACCCCAGGCAGGGACGATTGCAGCGCTCAATGACATCGGCCAGATGATCTCAGGTGGAGGCCCCCGGCTGCTTACTCCAGTGTCTGCCGTCACCACGGACCTGACCGGCGACTGCTCGGTCGACGGCGACGACCTCGGCGTGTTGCTCGCATCGTGGGGCTCGCCCGACTTCGACCCTCGCTGCGACTTCAACGGCGACGGAATCGTGGACGGCTTCGACCTTGGCACGCTGCTCGGCGAGTGGGCGCTGATCAAGTAGCGAGAGTCACCGCGCAGCCGACTACTTGCCGCCGTCGAGCATGCGCTCGATGCGCATCATGCCCGGCTGCGGCGCCGCGCGTCCCTCGAGGATCTGAAGCACGGTGGTGCTGGTGCCGTAGGTCTCCTCGTTCACCTTCTTGTCGACCTGGACATTGAAGCCGCCGACATCGGCGCCGCCGTAGAGGCCCTCCGAGCGGCTGAAGATCTGGGTCGTCGGCGGAGGTCCGCTCATGGCGGCGGTGCCGCCGCTCGCACCGCCCGCAGTTCCCTTCGCGACCGCGATCATGCTCGCGCCTTCGCTTGCGAACTTCATGACCGCCGCGTCGGTGTTGAAGACGATCACCATGTCGGTGCCCTGCGCGCCGAGCTGCACGCCGATCGTTCCCGACGCGATGCTCACCGCGAGCGGCTGCGACCAGCCGCCGTCGATCTTGCGCACGAGGATTCCCTCGCCGCCGGAACCGCCGATTCCCACGCCCGCCTCGATCTCGTTGATGATCGCCACCCCCGACGCGTTCTTGAGCGTCGCCGCCGGAATCGGCTTGCTGCTCGCCTGCATCGACTCGAGGATCGCCGTGTCCTTCAGGATGCGGCTCGACATGGAGGTGTTTCCGCAGCCGCCGGCGCTGACGGTGATCGCGGCGAGTGCGATGACGATGAGACGAGTGAGCATGGTTCTTCCTCGAAAGGAGTGCGTGGCGAGAAGACTAAAGCGCGCCGAAGCGATCCGCAACTGCGCGGATGCGCTCGAGCGAGCGCGCGACGCGCGAGCGGGGGAGAGCGCCCGACTCGATCGCCTCGGCAAGCGCCGCGATTGCGCGATCCCGATTCTCCGCGCTTCGGCAACAGAGCAGCAGGTCGCAGCCGGCGGCGACGGAGCGCACGGCGGCGGCGCCGACCTCGAATCGATCGGCGATCGCCTTCATGTCGAGATCGTCGCTCACCACCATGCCGTCGAATCCGAGCTCGCGCCGAAGCAGCCCGTCGATCGCCGCGGCGCTGAGAGTGGCGGGCACGCCCGGATCGATCGCGTCGAAGACCACGTGCGCGGTCATGATCGACGCCACGCCCGCGTCGATCGCGGCGCGGAAGGGGGGAAGCTCGATCGATTCGAGCCGCGCGCGATCGTGCGGAAGTCGCGGAAGGTCGAGATGGCTGTCGAGGTGCGTGTCGCCGTGCCCCGGGAAGTGCTTGCCGCACGCGGCCACGCCCGCCTCCTGGAGGGCGCGCACGAACTCGGCGCCGAGCCGCGCCACCACGCCCGGATCTCGCGAGCAGCTGCGCTCGCCGATGACGGGATTCGCGGGATTGCTGTCCACATCGAGCACGGGCGCGAAATCGAGGTTGACGCCGACGGCGCGGAGCTCTCGCGCGGCCGTCTCCGCCACGCGGCGCACGGCGGAGGCGTCGCCGCCGGCGCCCAGCGCTCGAGCGGCGGGAAGATCGGTGAATCCCGCGCCGCGAAAGCGCTGCACGCGCCCGCCCTCGTGATCGACGGCGACGATGAGCGGCCTCGATCCCGCGGCGCGGCGGACCTCCGAGATCAATCCACGCACCTGCTCCCGATTCACGAAGTTGCGCGCGAAGAGCACGACGCCGGCGGCGCAGTCGCGCAGGAGCAACGCGGTCGTCGAGTCGAGTTCCGTGCCCTCGAAGCCGATGCAGAGCAATCCGAGTGCATCGCGACGGGCCGAGTCGGCGGTCACGAGCGGGAGCGTAGCGGGCGCCGAACGCGGCGCACGCCGCATCTCCGCGGTTGCGTGCGCGGGTACGCTCCGCGGCGGAGGAGCCCGTGGCGAAGAAGAATCAACGAATCCGAACCGGAGGCAGGGGCGCGACGCCGCCGAGCGCGAAGCGAACGACGACGAGGTCGACGGCCGCGTCGCCGAGTTCGAAGCGAGCGACGCAGAGGTCGCGAATCACGGAAGCGAAGCCGATCGCGATCGCGCCCGCGGGACCGAGCACGGACGAGATCTCGATGCGAGCGTTCCTCAAGTGGCGGGAGCGCGGCGGCGACGAGATTTCGAACTGGCTCGACGCCGAGCGAGAGCTCTGCGCGGAACGGGCCGGCGCCGCGGCAAGGGCCACGGCGGCCGCCACGGCGACGGCGGCCGGGAGCCGTCGGCGCAACGGCCGGCGCCGCCGCGGAACCCGCTGATCAGGCGTCGTCGCCGCGGTATCGCGCCCGCAGCGCGAGCAGTTCGTCGAACATCGACTCGAAGATCGAAATGAGCTCGGGATCGAACGCCTTGCCGCTCTCGGCCCGCATCGCGTCGAGCACGCGCTGCGGACTCCACGCGTCCTTGTAGGTCCGCCGCGACGCGAGCGCGTCGAAGACGTCCGCCACCGCCACGATCCGCGCAAAGAGCGGAATCGCGCCGCCCTGCGGCTCGCCGATGTCGGCGACGTCGTCTCCGAGCACGCCTCGCAGCTTCTCGAGCTGCCCGGCGTCGGGATAGCCGGTGCCGTCCCAGCGGGCATGATGGAAGAGGGCCACGTTCCGCGCGGCGGTGTCGAGCGGCGTCTGCCAGCCCGCGAAGAGTCCCGCGCCGACCACCACGTGCTGCTGCATCTGCTGGCGCTCGTCGTCCGTGAGCGGGCCGATCTTCCGCAGCACCGAATCGGGAACGGCCACCTTGCCGACATCGTGCAGCATGGCCGCCATGCGCAGGCGATCGCGCTCGCGCCCCGCCGAATCCATGTCGATGCCGTGCCGCTGCGCCCATCCGTCGAAGAGGCGCATCGACACCTCCGCCACGCGATTGACGTGCGGACCCGTCTCGGTGGGATCGCGCGCCTCGGCGATGCGGATCATCCGCATGATGATCGAGCGCGTGAGTTGTGCGCGCTCGATGGCGATGCCCGCGAGTCCCGCGAAGTTCGCCATGAGCCGCTCGTCCGCGGCGCTGAAGACCGCCGGCATTCCCTCCTTGATCGGATTGATGAGCTGAAGCACGCCCACCGTGCCGGCGCTCTCGGAAACGAGCGGCACCGTGAGCATGGCGCGCGTGTGATAGCCCGCCTTCTCGTCGAAGCGGCTGTCGAAGCGATAGGGCTCGGCCGGATCGATCGCGCGCACGTCCGGAATGTTCAGCACGCGCCCGGTGGTGGCCACCGCGCCCGCGATCGATTGCGGCGAGATCGGCAGGCGCTGGTAGGTGTAGAAGAGCTGGAGCACGTCCTTCTCGAGCGGCAACGACGGATTCATGAGCGTGTCGTTCTGCGGAAAGTGCAGCACGAGCTCGTCGCCCTCGCGCAGGTAGATGCTGCCGGCGTCGGCGGAGGTGAGCCGCCGCGCTTCCGTGAGCACGCGCGTGAGCAGGATGTCGCGGTCCTGGATGCGCGAGAATTCCTGCGACATGCGCGAGAGCGCCTCGATGCGCTCCGCCTGTTCGTCCGTCTCGCGGTGGAGAAGGCTGTTGAGCTGCACGAGCCGCTTGTTGCTCGCCTCGAGCGCCCAGTGGTCCGACTCGATCCGCGCCGCCATGTCGTTGAATGCCTGCGCGAGCTGGCCGATCTCGTCGCGGCGATCGTCGCTCACGCGCACGTCCATGCGGCCCTCGCCGATCGCGTGCGCGGCGTTCGTCAGGCGCAGCAGCGGTCGCGTGAATCCCGAGCTGAGGATCAGGCTCAGCATGAGCACGGCGCTCACCACGAGCACGCTCCAGACGAGCACCCACTGGATGAGCTCGCGCACCTGTCGCGCGTCGAGCGCGGCGGCCGCGGAACTCGTGACGAGCCACGCGGTGATGCCCACCGAGAGCACGCCGACCGCCAGGAACGCCAGCGCGAGCTTGAGTCGAATGCTGCCCATGCGGGGGGGACCTAGGAGGCGGTCGAAGCGTACGCGACGAGCGCGCCGCGCGGCGACTGCGCCGCCAGCACCGACTCGCGCGATTGCGCGGCGAGCGCCGCAAGATCCTCCGCGAGCGCACGACCATGCTCGACGCACGCGAAGAGCGAATCGAGCGCGGCGGCGGGAAGTGCTCGCAGTGCGCCCGAGGCGCGATCGCGGTCGGCCGCGGCGTCCAGCGCGTCGACGAGCCCGCGAAGCGCGGAGTCCGGAGGCCGGTCCTGGCCGCGCGAGACCGCCTCCGCGAGCGCGTGCAGGCGCTCCATGCACGCGCGGCCGAGCGACTCGAGCGCCGCGGTCGATTCGAGCGGCGGAATCGACGCGTCCGCGTCCCAGCGGGCCTGCCGCCAGAGGATCGCATGCCGCGCGATGCGGCGCGTGGACGCCAGCAGCGCCAGCGCCTTCGACCGCACGAGGCGGGTCTCGCCCGGGTCCTCGTACTCCGATTCACCGATGAGTCGCGCCGACACCGCGATCGAGTCGTAGAGGCGGCGCTGGCGCGCGAAGGGAACGAGCGGCGTCGGGCGCGACGGCGCCGCCGCGTCGCGGAGGATCTCGATCACGATCGAGAGCGTGTCGGCGATGCTGCGCCGGAACTGCGTGGTGGCGCGAACGGGCCAGAGCAGCGTGGTCACCAGTCCGAAGATCGCGATTCCCGCGAGCACGCCGAGCATGCGGCTCGTCGGCGGCCAGAGGTCGATCGTCGGGCGCAGCGGGCCGAGCGTGCCGATCGAGAACGCGAACGCCGCCTGCAGTCCCAGGTAGTTCACTCGATCGCTTCCGGCGAGCAGCCACGCGCACGGAAAGATGACGGCGCCCGTGAGCACCACGAGTCCCGTGATCGAGTCGATCACGGGCATGACCCAGAGCACCGACGCGAGCGCGATCACCGCGCCGACGATCGTGCCGATCAAGCGCTGCCCCGACTTCTGCACGAACGATCCGAGCGTGGAAGTGACCGCGAGCACGAGGCAGGTGGCCACGATGGGAATGCCGAGCGTCCAGTGAAGGGCGCTGCCGGCGAGCATCGCCAGCGCCGCGGCGATGGCGCCCTTGATCGCGCCGCGCACGCGTGCCGCGTCGAGCGGAAGCAGCGACGGAAGCGCGTTGCGCGGCAGGGCGATCCGCTCGCGATCGGGCGCCCCGCCGAACGCGGCGTCGACGAACGGAGGAAGCCGATCGAGCGTCTCGTCGAAGGAGCGCAGCGCCTGCGCCAGCGCCGCCGTCGCCGCCAGCTCCGCCGCGCTCCAGGAGGCGAGCTCGCCGCGCATGCGGAGCTCGTCGAGCGCCGCGTCGAGAGGGCGGAGACCTGGTTCGAGCGGGGCATCGATCGGGGGAGGGCTCGATTCGGCGATCGGCGGCGCGATCCGCCGCTCAAGCGCTTCCGCGATCGCCCGTCCGCGGAGCTGAAGCGACGCCGCCGTGGCGAGCAGCGAGCCGCGCAGCGCCGCCGCGCCGCGCGGCGACGACGAGCGTGACGCGAGCCGCGAGCACTCGTACGCCGAGAGTCGCGCGTACTCGACGAGCCCGACGATCGCGCTCCAGGCGTCGCGCTCGCGATGGATCGAGTCGTCGAGTCCGGCGGCCTCGTCGAGAAGATCGAGCTGCGAGGCGAGCCGTTCCTCGGGACGCGGATCGAGGTTCACGAGTTCCGCGGACTCGCCGCGCGCGTGCGCCGCGAGCGAATCGAGCGCCGCGACGGCGCGCCGCAGCTTCGCGGAGAGCGCCCGGCGAAGCAGCAGCGACATCGGCACCGGCCAGAGCAGCAGATGACTCGCGGCGGAGACGATCACGCCGAGCGAGATCTCGGTGAAGCGCGACGCCGCGGCGCCGCCGACGGACGCCGGATCGAGCACCGCGCTGTAGGCGATGATCGCGAAGGTGAACGACGAGACGAAGAACGCGTACGGCGAGACCGTTCCAAGCGCGAAGTAGAGCGTGACCGCCAGGTACGCCACGATCGCCGCGAGCAGCAGCGGCGGTTCCTGGGCGAAGAGCATCACCGCGCCGACCGCGGCGAGGCAGCCCGTCGCGGTGCCGAGCAGTCGCGCCGCCGCCTTGCGAAGACTCGCCGCCACGGTCGGCGGCGCGAGCACGAGAATCGTCACGATCGACCAGAAGCCCTGTTCGAGATGGAAGGCCTGCCCGAGTCCGGCCGCCGCCGCGCACGCGATCGTGATGCGCGCCGCGGTGCGCCAGCGCCGGGGCGTCGGCGCCAGTTCCGTTCGCCAGGTGTCCGATCGTGCGAGCGATGCAAGTCCTGCCATTCGGACCTCAACGAAGCGCGCGCCGAAGCGCATCGAAGGCGCGGCGGGCTTCCGAAAGCGCCCAGACGCCGAAGAGATGGAGGTCCGGCCGCACGAGCATCAATCGCGGCGCGGCGCCGCCGAGCGCTCGCAGGGCATCGGCGTTCGCCTCGATCGTCGCGAGGCGCCGCCATGCGAGCAGCGGCTCCAGTCCTTCGGCTTCGCCTTGCGCCTTCGACTGCTCCTGCTCGCTCGCGCCGACGAGGATCGCCGTGAACCATGGGCCGTCCGCGAGCTCCATCACGCTCCGCGGCGCAGCGTCGCCGCCCGCGAACTGGCCGAACGGCAGGCGCTCGCCGGGCGCGGGATTCGTCGTGCGCGCTCCGCCCCGGAGCGCTTCTTGCGCGAGCGAACCGCGCCGGTAATGAATGCCGATCTGGCTGATCGCGCCGAACGCCCGCTCGCGGAGCGACCGGAATCGAAGCACCGTCGCGAGCAATCGACCGAGCAGCAGCGATCGCAGCGCCGCGGGAACGGCGCGCTCGGTGGTGGCGAAGGTGAAGAACCGATCGGTCGTGGAGAGCAGGGTGCGCATGACCGGAATGCGCTCGTCGCCGAACGTGTCCAGCAGCGTCGCACTCGCGCGTCCGCGCACCACGAGCGCCAGCTTCCATGCAAGGTTCGTGGCGTCCTGGATGCCGGTGTTCATTCCCTGACCGCCCACGGGGCTGTGAACGTGCGCGGCGTCGCCGAGCAGGAAGATGCGCCCCGAACGCCCCGCGCGTACGCGATCGACCGCGCGATGGTGCAACCGGTAGAGGCTCGTCCACGACGGATTCGAGAGCGACACCGGCAGCCTCGAGTCGCGCGCGGCGATCGCCGAGATCGTCTCGAACGACGCATCGGGCGAGTCGCCGAGTTCCGGCGGCACCTTGCCGATCACGCGGAAGCGCCGGTCGCCCGCCATGCCGATGAATCCGACGAGGCTGCGACGATCGGGACAGATCGTGGCGCCGTCCGCCGGCACCGGCCCGTCGACGCGGCAATCGGCGAGGTAGAAGCGATGTTCGTACGAGCCGCCGGCGAACGGAATGCCGAGCGCGTGGCGAACGAAGCTCGACGCGCCGTCGCAGGCGCAGAGCCAGTCGCACTCGATCGCTTCGTGGCGCACGCCGAGTCGCACGCGTTCGCCGAGATCGTCGAGCGAGACCACCTCGCATCCGCGCTCCACGAGCACGCCGTGCTCGCGCAGCGCGTCGAGCAGGATCGCCTCGGTCCGGTCCTGGCCGAGCGCCAGGACGAACGGAAACTCGCTCAATCCCGCGCCGACGCCTTCGAGCATGAACTCGGCGCGAACGCGGCCCCGCTGCACGATCCGGAGCCTCGACAACGGCCGCCCCTGCGCCAGAGCCCGCTTCGCGAGTCCGAGTTGCTGCAGCAGCTCGAGCGTTCGGGCATGCACGACCGCCGCCCGCGACTCCCGCGACGGCGCCCGGTTGCGATCGACGATGCGGACCCTCACGCCGCGACGGGCAAGCTGGAGGGCCGTCGTCAATCCGGACGGGCCCGCGCCGACGACGAGCACCTCGCAGCGCCGTTGCATGCGTGCGCATCCTCGTCGCCCCCGTTCGCCGCGGCAAACGAGGGGAATCGCCGGATTCGCGGCTACACTCCGCACCGTGCGCCGGTTGATCGCCATCGCGTGGAGTCCGCTGCTGCTGGCCGGATGCAGCAATCCCTTCCTTGCGAACTATCACGGCGCCCGCTGTCCGCAGGTTCCGTCGGCCCATGTGGCGACGGATCCGCCGCAGAACGCCACGCTCATCGGCACCTCCGACTTCAAGACCGAAGCCGCCCTCGGCGACATGGAGGCGATCGGCGCGGCGCGAGCGGTCGGCGCGAACATCGTGCAGTGGGATCGCGCGTTCCTTCGCGACGAGGTCGTGCTCTCGCGCGATGCGGCGCTCGCCGGCGGCATGGACGACGCGTCGGTGACCGGCGCGGCGCCGCCGCCCGGCACGGGAACCTGGTATCGCTTTCACGCCCGCTTCTGGCGCAGCGACAGCCTCGGGTCGATTCCCGATTCGACCGCGCCGACCGCGCCGACCGCGACGAACGCCACGGCCGAAGCGCCGACGGAGCCGAGCAGCACCGCCGCCGCCGCCGAAACGCCGACGGAGCCAGCACCATGAAGTCCACGCTTCTGCTCGCATCGACGCTTCTCGCGCTGAACGCGATCTCCGCGGCTCGCGGCGACTCCGATCTCGTGATCGGCGCCATCAACAACTTCCAGAACTGGGGCGTCGCCGCGGGCATTCACGCCTACAGCGTGAGCGTGTCCTCGTGCAATCTCGGTGACGAAGCGATCGAATGGACCGGCAACCCCGGCGCGCATCCCGTGTTCGGCACGAATCTGCTTCGCCTGCGCGACGGGCGCCTGGAGATGATCGGCATGAGCTGGATGGCGCACACGATGTGCCCGCTTCAGCAGAATCTCTGCGGCGCCTGCACGCCGCATCCGAACTGCAGCGCGCTCGGCGCCGGCTGCAGCAACACGAACAGCGCCGGCATCATGGGCCAGCAGGCGGCGCTCGGGCCGCGTTCGCAGGTGAATCCCGCGACGGGCGAATTCGCCTATCCCGTCGTGGCGCCGCCCGCGGCGCCGACGATCGGCCGGCGCCTGCAGGTGGCGGACGCCGATCTCGATCCGGAACTCAACGCCGGCGCCCTCTACTTCGTCGAAGTCTTCGCGATCAGCGCCGCCGACGCGGGCGCGCTGGCGGGAAACAACTCGAGCGTTCGTCGCGTGACGGTGGGACCGAAGGTGAACGGTTCGTGGACGCTCTCGACGACGGGCGCCACGACGCAGCAGACCACCGCGATCGAACTCTGGCCGCAGCATGCGAACGGCCTGGGCGTGCCCGATCCCCTGATGGTCTCGGCGCTCGTCTCGATTCCCGGGGACGGACGCCTTCGGCTCGCGGCGCGCGCGTCGTCCGTGGCGCCCGGCACCTGGCGCTACGACTACGCCGTGCTCAATCAGGACTCGCTTCGTTCGGTTCAGGCCGTGTCGCTCCCGCTTCCGCCGAATGCGCAGGTCTCGGCGATCGATTCCCATCTGCCGCCGCATCACTCGGGCGAGCCGTATTCGACGGAACCATGGGAGTCGGTCGTGACTCCGTTCGGAATCGAGTGGCAGTGCGACGATGCGCAGCGCGATCCGAACGCGAACGCGCTTCGATTCGGCGTGCTCGGCACCTGGAGCTTCGAGTCGTTCTCGCCGCCGGCGCCAGGTCCGGTGACGCTGACGCTCTTCACGCCCGGAACGCCGTCGGAAGTGACGGCGACGCTGCTCGTGCCCGCGATCGCAGGCGATCTCAACGGCGACGGTCGCGTGGACGGCGACGATCTCGGAACGCTGCTCGGCGCCTGGGACGGCGGCGGTTTCGCCGACTTCAACGGCGACGGAATCGTCGACGGCGGCGATCTCGGAACGCTGCTGGGCAACTGGACCCGCTGATTCGTGACGCAGTCGCCGAGCGAACGCGTCGTCGATGCGTTCCGTCGGCGCTTCGGAGTTCCGCCGAGCGTGGTTGCGTCCGCGCCGGGGCGCGTGAACATCGTCGGCGAGCACGTCGATTACGCGGGCGGCGTGGTGCTTCCGATGCCGATCGCCGAGCGAACGGCGGTGGCGATGAGCGGGATCCGCGACGGGCAGGCCGCCGCGAGCGAGCGTGCGCGATCGATCGCGGGAACCCACGGGTGCGAGGTGGAGTCGCTCGACCTGGAGGCGTTCGAGTCGGCGCCGGCGCCCGCGCGCTTCGAAGCGTTGCCGTCGGATTCCCCCTGCGCGTGGCTCAACGCGGCGATCGGGCCGCTGCGTCAGCTCGTCGAGGCGGGGATCGCCGTGCCTGCCGTCCGCGCCGTGATCGCGAGCGACGTGCCGATCGGGGCGGGATTGAGCTCGAGCGCC
>VGXK01000033.1 GCA_016873355.1 Phycisphaerae bacterium
GTGGACCATCGTTCGTTCGTTCGTCGTCGGCCTCGCCTCGGTCGTGACCGGCGTGTCACACGCGGACCTCGTCGTTCACTACACCTTCGACGGGAACGCGCAGGATTCAAGCGGCAACGGGATCCATGCGACGGTGGTCGGCGCAGCCCTTGCGCCGGATCGCTTCGGAGCGCCCGACAAGGCCTACGCATTCGACGGCGTCGACGACTACCTCGTGGCCGCCGCCAGTCAGCTTCCGACGAACCAGCGCACCGTGGCATTCTGGTTCAACTGCGCCGATGTCGACGTCCATCCGGTCATGCTCGGCTATGGCGGCAGCGGCTGCGGGGACTCCTTCTTCACGGGTCTCAACGCCACCAACCAACCCTTCCCGGGGACCTTCTACGTGTCCACTCATTGCAACGCGAACAACATGACTGCCTCCTACGGTCGTGCGCCCGTGAACGAGTGGATGCATTACGCGTTCACGAACGGTCCCGAGGGGTCGAGGATCTACGTCAACGGCGGGATCGCGGTGCTGGGCGCGAACCAGTTCTTCACCGCGGTCGCAGGAACGGAACTCGCCATCGGCGTCAACGTTGGCCCGTCGGGCTTGGCTCCGTACACGGATGTGAACGTGGGTTGGTTCAAGGGATCGATCGATGACGTGCGGATCTACGACTCGGCGTTGAGCGAGGCGGAGATCGCCGAGCTCGCCGCCGACAACTGCCCCGCCGACTTCGACGGCAACGGCCTGGTCGACGGCTCGGATCTCGGTTCGCTGCTCGGGGAATGGGGAAGCCCCGGCGCCGCCGATTTCAACAACGACGGCACCGTCGACGGCGACGACCTCGGAACGCTGCTGGGCCTCTGGGGCCCGTGCTGAGCGCGCTCACACGGCCAGCGCACCGACCGGCACCGTCGCCTCCATGTGCTTGATGATCGCGTCGGCGAATCCCGAGCACGAGACGAGCGTCGATCCCGGCATCATGCGCTCGAAGTCGTAGGTGACGGTCTTGGCGCCGATCGAACCCTCGATGCCGCGGATGATCAAGTCCGCCGCTTCGTTCCAGCCCATGAAGCGGAACATCATCTCGCCCGAGAGGATCACCGAGCCGGGATTCACCTTGTCGAGATTCGCGTACTTGGGCGCCGTGCCGTGCGTCGCCTCGAAGATGGCGTGGCCGGTGACATAGTTGATGTTCGCGCCGGGGGCGATGCCGATGCCGCCGACCTGCGCCGCGAGCGCGTCGCTCAGATAGTCGCCGTTCAGGTTCATCGTGGCGATCACATCGAAGTCCTTTGCGCGGGTGAGCACCTGCTGGAGCGTGATGTCCGCAATCGAATCGCGGAGCAGGAGCTTCCGCTTCCACTTGCCGTCGCCGTGGCTCGACCAGAGCCTCATCGCCGCGTCGACTTCCGCCACCACCTTCTTCTTCTGATCGGGAGTCATCATTTCGTAGCCCGGGTCGATCATGCGAGCGTTCTCCTCGCTCGAGATCTGCGGCTTCGACTCGCGATTTCCCAGGATCCAGCTCTCGCGCTCGGTGACCACCTGCTCGCGGAAGTAGTTCGCGGCGATCTCGTAGCCCCAGTCGCGGAAGGCGCCTTCCGTGAACTTCATGATGTTGCCCTTGTGCACGAAGGTGACGCTGCGCCGCTTTTCCTTGAGCGCGTACGCGATCGCCGAGTGCACGAGCCGCTCCGTGCCGAGATACGAGATCGGCTTGAAGCCGATGCCGACCTGCGCCGGCGCGTTCGAGAAGTCGCGCTTGGGGGCGCCGATGCCTTCGAGCGCCTTCTGCCACTCGATCGCGCGCTCCCTGGTGCCGAAGCGGATCTTGCCGAATTCCTTGGAGAACTCGCGCGCCAGGAAGTCGAGCACCTTCTGCGAGTCCGCGGTTCCCGCCGCGTACTCGATGCCCGCGTAGATGTCCTCCGTGTTCTCGCGGAAGATCACCATGTCCACGTCTTCCGGCTTCTTGACCGGACTCGGCACGCCCTTGAACCAGCGCACGGGGCGCAGGCAGACATAGAGATCGAGCAGTTGCCGCAGCGCCACGTTGAGCGAGCGGATTCCGCCGCCGACGGGCGTGGTCAACGGCCCCTTGATGCCGACGAGGTGATCGCGGAACGCCTTGAGCGTTTCGTCCGGCAGCCAGTTGCCCGTCTTGTTGAAGGCCTTCTCACCCGCGAGCACTTCGTGCCAGTGAATGCGGCGCTTGCCCTTGTACGCCTTCGCGACCGCGGCGTCGAAGACCTTGACGCTCGCGCGCCAGATGTCGGGGCCGGTGCCGTCGCCCTCGATGAACGGAAGGATGGGCTCGTCGGGAACCTTGAGTCCGGACGACGACATGGTGATGGACGCGGGCATCGGATCTCTCTCCTTGCTGAAGACTCGGGGAACGAAGCGTTGTGCGGTTTCGCGCGCGGCGCGCGGCGGCGCGAGCGGGCGCTAGGGAATGTCGATCGGCTCCGACTTGCCGGAAGAGCGCGGAGGCGCGGGAGCCGGCTCCGGCTGCGGCGGCGCCGGTTGCGTGCCAGGTGCGACGCCGGGAACCGAATCGACGATGTCGTCGCGCCGATCGGGCGACTCGGTGATGCTCGCCGGCGGGAGCAGCGTTTCCTGGTCGAGCGGCACCGTGATCGGCGCGGGCGGCATCGGCTGCGTCGTCGCCAGCCGCGACTGCACTTCGTCGAAGAAGTGATCCGCCTGCAGCCAGAAGTGCGCCGGAACGCAGAGGTCCTGCGTGGAGAACTTCACCTGCGGCGGGTACTCGGGCGCCAGCACCGCCTTCAGCCGCCACTCCATCTCCTCGCGATAGGGCTTCTGACCCGGCAGCACCACGTCTCGCTTGAGCTCCCGCAGGATCTCGATCCGCGCGTCGGGCTCGTCGCACCAGACGGAGTTGTCCATGACGATCCAGTCGCGGTAGCGAGGCGACTTCGCCGCGTCGACCATGGCGCTCCACACCTGATCGCGCGTGTGGCCCTCGTAGGTGCGCTCCATGCTGCATCCGCCGAGCGGGACGAGCGCCAGCACGCCGGCGCCGACGATCGACGACCCGACGGCAGCGCGGCGCGGATTGCTCCGGCCGCCTCGCTCGCGTTGCATCCGGTTCCGATCACTCCTGGAAGTCGGCATTCGTGTGGACCTTCTGGACATCGTCATGCTCCTCGAGTGCGTCGACGAGCCGCTGAACCTGGGCGCCGACGGTCGCATCGACCGGCGTCGCCATGAGGGGAACATACGACAACTCGGCCGACTCGACACGCAGGCCGGCCGCCACCAGCGATTCCTTCACCTGCGCCAGGCTCGTCGGCGCGCAGGTGACCTGGTGTCCGTCGGAATCGCTGCGAACATCGTCGGCGCCCGCCTCGAGCGCGAGTTCGAGCATTCGATCCTCGCCCACCGAATCGCCGGGCACGAGGACCACGCCCTGCTGGGAAAAGCCGTGCGTCACGCTGCCGGGAACCCCGAGCTTGCCGCCGCCCTTGTCGAAGAGCGTGCGGATCTCGGGCGCCGTGCGGTTCACGTTGCCGGTGAGGCACTCGACGACGAAGGCCACTCCGCCGGGACCGTAGCCCTCGTAGCGCACGGCCTCGTAGCTCTCGCCGTCGAGATCGCCCGAACCCTTCTTCACGGCCTTCTCGATCGTGTCGCGCGGCATGTTCGCGGCCTTCGCGTCCTCGATCGCCAGCCGAAGGCTCGCGTTGAACTTGGGATCGCCGCCGCCCGACTTCGCCGCCACGATGATCGCGCGCGAAAGCTTCGACCAGATCTTGCCTCGCTTGGCGTCGACCGCGGCCTTGCGGTGCTTGATGTTCTTCCAGGCGCTGTGACCGGCCATCGTTGCGTCCGTGTTCGTGCGTTCGCTCAGCGCATCGGCGGCTGAGGCGACGAAGATCTCTCGCCGGGCCGCGCCGCGGAATCGGCACCGCCGCCCGGGTGCGCCGCCGACGCGACGAGCGGCGCGATCGCGGGATCCCGGCCCTGCTCGACGTCGGCGAGCTTCGTCGCCGCTCGCTGCGCGGCTCGCTCGAAGTGGGTTTCGAAGAAGCGGCCCGGATCGACGATGCGAAGGCCCGTCTCGCTCAGCAGGTAGTTGCCGATCTGCGGCAGGGCCGCGTTGCGATCGAATCGCTGCGTGGCGATGCGGCCGACCTGCTTCCACGCGGCGATCGCGCCGTCGTGGTCGCCTGAGCGCCAGAGCGCATCGCCGAGATGGTCGAGCACCTCCATGCTCGGGTCGGCGCTTCCGAGCTCGGCCGATCGCCTGAGCAGCGAAAGCGCCCCGAGTCTGCCCGCGTCGTCCTCGAGCTCGCCGTTCAGGTAGCGGATCCAGCCGAGCGTGTCGAGAATCGCCGATTCGTTCGGCGCGGCCTCGAGCGCCTGCTCCGCGAGCGCGCGCGTCCGCTCGTCGACGACGCCGCGCTCGACGCGACTCCACGCGAGATTGTTCCTGGCCATGGCGTGCGACGGGGACTCGGCGATGAGCGCCTCGAGGATCCTCTCGCTTCCCTCGCGATCGCCGACGACGGTGAAGAGCGACGAGAGCGCCATGAGCGCCTCCTCCTTCGTCTCCGCGCCGTTCCTCGTCCACGAGAAGGGACGCTCGCCGCGATCCCGAAGCGCCGCGAGCAGCGACATCGCCTCGTCGGCGCGATCCCCCGCCGCCGCGTCGCACGCGAAGGCGGCGCTCTGGAGCACGCGCTGCCCCGCGACCGGAATCTCCCCTTCGGCAAGAAGACGCGCTCGAAGGAGCTCCGCCGCCGCCTCGGGCACCTCGGCATCGACGAGCATCTGCGCCGAATCGCGCCAGCGGATGATCTGCGCCACGTCGATCGCATCGGCGTTCGAGTTCCTCGCCGCCTGCTCCGCGAATCCGCGCACGCGGGCAAGGCCCTCCTCCTGCTCCGATTTCGTGCCGTCCTTCGCGTCGTCCATGACTCCGGCCGCGGCCGCCGCCGCGTAGACCACGCGCTCCTCGTCGGCGCTCGCGAGTCCCGCCGCCGCGAGTTCGACGAGCCGGTCGTTCCGTCCCGGAATGCTCGACGGCAGCCGCGAAACGATCTGCACCGCGGCGAGACGCTGCGCGTTCGTGAGCAGGGCATCGCCGCCGATCGCCTCGATGGCGGCCAGCGCCTCGGCGGGCCGCTCGGCTCGCTCCTCGAGATTCGCAAGCTCGAGCGCGCGGCGCGGACCGGGCGGCCTCGCCTTGATGCGCTCGCGATTGCGGGTGATCGCCTCCTCGGCGCGACCGACCGCGCGAAGCAGCGCCTCGCGATGCCACGACGCGAGACCGTCGTCGGGATCCTGCTCGAGCGCCGCCTCGACTTCCGCGAGCGCCAGCTCCGCCTGGCCCGCCGCAACCATCGCCGAGAGTCGCGCGTCGCGGAGGGACACGAGCCCCGGCTGCTTCGCGAGGGCCGCGTCGAGCCAGCGCAACGCCTCCGCAGCGCGCTCGGCTCGCGCGAGCGAACTCACCGCCAGTCCGACGAGGTCGCCGTCGTGGGGACGCGACTCCGCAAGCGCCCGCAGCCGGGCGATTCCCTGCTCGCTGCGGCCTCGCGCCATCTCCTCCTCGGCCGAAACCCGCTCGTCGAGCCAGGCGAGAGGACCGCTCCGCAGGCGCGATCGAAGCGCGGCCCACTGCTCGGCGTCGGCGATCGAGCCGCTCCGCGGATCGTGAAGTCGCAGCAGCACGAGCGCCGCGTCGGCCTCGTCCGCGTCGAGCTCGAGCGCTCGCGTGGCGAGGTCGCGTGCACGCTCCGCCACCTCGCGCCGCCTCGGATCGTCGGCTCGCATCGAGGCCGCTTCCTCGGCGACCATCGACGCGAGCGCCGCGAGCACGGGCGCGCCGCCGTTCGGCGGCGTCGCCGCCGCGAGCGTCTCGAGCGCCGATCTCGCCACCTTCAGATCACCGGCGGATCTGCGAGCGAGCGCCAGCGCGGGTGCGAGGCGCGGATCGTCGGGCAGTCCTGCGGCGGTTCCCGCGGCGCCTCCCTCGAGCGCGTCGAGCAGCACGGGCTCCTCGAGCGCGGCCGCCGCTTCGAGCTGGACCAGCGCGAGTCCGACATCGCCGGGGCGTTCTCCGCGCGCCTCCACCGCCATCGACCACGCCCGGCCGAGTTCGCGGCCGAGGATCGCCAGGCGCACGAGCGCCGCGTCCCGCGCGGGCGAGGCAGGCATCGACCGAAGCGACCTGCGGAGATCGCCTTCGCGCACGCCGCTTGCGAGCGCCGCGCGAACGAGCGTCGCGCCCGCGTCGGGATGCTTCGCGCCTTCGTCGACGAGCACGGCGGCCACCTTCGCCGCACCGCCGTCGCCCGTCGATCGCAGAAGCGTCCGCCACGCATCCTCATGGCGCGGCCGTTCGACGAGGAACGCGCGGCACGCTTCGGCGCCCGCGTTCGCATCGATGCAGGCAAGCAGCCGCACCGCAAGGAAGCTCTCAGGATGCGCCGCGATCTGCGCCCGCGCCGCCTCGCCGAGCGCCGGCCGCTCCGCGGAGCGCGACACGAGCCATTCCGCCAGGTCGACCTCCCGGGTCGTCGGCGGCGCGTCCGGCTTCAGCGCCCGCGCGAGACGCTCGTCCGCCTCCGCGTGCTTCGACGCCCGCTCGAGCAGCAGCAACTCGCGCGGCAGCACGATGTCGGGTTCCGCCCCCGGAATGTCGACGATCGCGCGGAGGTCGGCGATCGCGTCGTCGTTGCGACCGAGCCGAGCGGCCGCGTCCGCGCGAGCGAGCAAAATCTCCGCTCGCAGACGCGTGGTGTCCGGTCGCTTCTCCGCCGCTTCGTCCGCCAGGCTCGCGTCGAGCGAGTCGAGCGACGCGATCGCGCGCGTGGAGGCCTCGATCGAGGCGCCGTCGAAGCCGAGTTCGCGCAGCACGCCGGCCATTCCTCGTTCCGCGAGGATGCGCGATGCGAGCGGCAGCGAACGGCCGACTTCGGCGCCGCGCTCGGACGACTCGAGCCCGCCGGCGATCCGGCGCAGCGAATCCTCGAACTGCCGCTTCGCCGCGAGCGCCATGCCCGTGGCCACGAGCGCCTGCGGATCGTCGGGTCGAACGAGCAGCAGCCGCTCGTAGACCTCGAGCGCCCGCGGCTCGTTTCCGACCTGCGTGTAGGTGAGCGCCAGCGACCGAAGCAGCTCGGGATCGCCGGGACTCATGGCCACCGCCGCCTCGAAGTCGGGCACCGCCTTGAGCGGCTTTCCCTGCGCGAGCGCTTCGGCGCCGCGGGCGGCGCGGCGGCGGACGTCCTCCGCCTCGGGCGAGTTCGCATCGAGCGGCGTCACCGACGGTCCCGCGGCGATCGACGCCGGCCCGAGCAGCGCGATCACCTCCGCGAGCGTGCGCTGAGGATCGTCGCCCTCGCCGCGCGCCACGTCGTGGGCCGGCACGCCGGGCGGAAGGCGCTCCGACGGCGACGCGCCCTGAACGGCGGCGAACGGGGCTGCGAGCACGGGCGCACTCGGCGCCGCGAGCGCCCAGGCGAGTACCGCAACCGCGATCGAACTCCGCCGCACGGCCGGGTGTTCGCGCCGCGTCACCTCGATGCCCTCCGCGAGCGCGGCGCCGAGCGCGGCTTCGGCGATCGCGACGAACGGGACGATCGCTCGTTCCGTCCGCTTCCTCCCGAGCTCTGCGGGCGCGCCGGCTTGCGAGTCGATCGAGCGCCGTTGCGGCGCGCGGCCCTCGACGCGCCGGAGCCGCTTCGACCCGCCTTCGACGCCCACGACTCCGCCGCCTTCTGAAGCGCCCGATGCGCCGCGACCGCCTTCTCCGCGGGAATGTGCCGCTGGAGCCAGCCGATCGCCTCGGCGAGCGTGGTCTGCTCGTGCAGCACGCCGTGGTGCACGAGCGCTCCGAGCGTCTGCTCGTCGACCGGCACGCCGTGCACGCCGAGTCCCAGCAGCGACACTCGCGCCGAGACGAACGGCACCATGCCCTGCAGGCTCTCGATGTAGGTCTTCGCGTCGCGCTTGTTCATGTTCGCGGCGCGCTCGAGCGACACCGAGTGCTCGCGCCGGAAGAGATCGTTGATCGCGGCGCGCACCCGGATCGACCGCTCCTGCACGCGCGGATAGCGGGGCCCGAGCAGATCCATCACCTCGTTCACCAGGCAGACCCGGAAGTCGTTGAAGCTCACCGTGGCGTGGCGGATGCGCGACATCGCCGCGTCGGCCTGGGCGAGCGTGGCCTCCCACACGAGAAACGAGTGGACGAGCAGCGGCACGAGGTCCGGCGCCTCGCCGTCGGTCTCCGCCGGCGCCGCCACCGCGTTCGCGCGAAGCAGCGACGCGAGCCGCGTGGGGTATCCGTCATGCTTCACGGCGACTCCTCCCGGTCCGAGGCGAGCAAAGCATCGAGTGCGGCCTCCTTCTTGAGTCGATCGTCGAGTTCGAATCGCAGCGTCGGAAGTCGGCGCGAGCGCACCATGCGTCCCAGTTCGCCGGCGATGCGCGGCGCGGCGTGGCGCAGGCCTGCCACCGCGAGCGGACCGTACGGCGCCGGAAGCACCGACACGCGCACGATCGCGCTCGCCTGATCCGGCGAGAGATCGAGCTCCGTCACGCTCACGAGTCCCCGGATGCGAGGATCGTTGAGCCCGCGCGCGAGGATCGTCTGCAGGGCGCGGCGCAATCGCGCCTCCAGGTGCCCCTGCCGCGGCGAACGGGCATTCCCGCTCGCATCGTCCGGCGCTCGTTCGTGGTGGCGCGGGCGACCCATGGCAGCGTCAGGCGCTCGGAGTGCGCGCCACCGTGATCGTCTTGTAGCACTCCAGGACATCGCCTTCCTTGATGTCGTCGTAGCCGACGATCTTCATGCCGCATTCGTTGCCCGCGCGAACTTCCTTCGCGTCGTCCTTGAAGCGCTTGAGCTGTTCGAGGCGGCGATCCTTCTCGACGACGATGCCGCCGCGCGTGACGCGGATCTGGGCGTTGCGCTCCATGACTCCGTCGGTGACGTAGCAGCCGGCGACCGCGCCGACCTTGGAGATCTTGAAGACCTGGCGAACCTCCGCATGTCCGAGCACCTCGAGCTTGAGTTCGGGCTCGAGCAGTCCCGCCACGGCCTTCTTCACGTCGTCGGTGAGGTCGTAGATCACGTCGTAGAGACGGATCTCGACCTTCTTCACTTCCGCAAGCGCCCGCGCCTTCGAGCTCGTGGTGACGTTGAAGCCCACGATGATCGCGCCGGTCGCGGCGGCCAGCGCCACGTCGCTTTCGTTCACGCCGCCGACGGCGCAGTGCTTCACGCTCACGCCGACATCGCCGTCCTCGATCTTGGCGAGCACCGCGCGAAGCGTTTCCGCGGAGCCCTGCACATCGGCCTTGACCACGAGCGACACTTCCTTGCGATCGCCCTTGCCGAGGTGCTCGAAGACGTTGTCGAGCGTGATCTTGGGCGTGGCGAGCTCGCGCTCGCGCTCCTGCCGCCGGCGCTCGTTCGCGGCCTCCTCGGCCTCGGAAAGCGACGGCGCCACGAAGAAGCGGTCGCCCGCGTCGGGCAGCAGATCGACGCCGCTGATGGCCACCGGCGCGCTCGGCCCGGCCTCCTCCACGCGCTGCCCGCGATCGTTCACGAGATCCCGCACGCGCCCGAATGCGCGTCCGATCACGATCACGTTGCCGCGCTTGAGCAGCCCCTCCTGCACGAGCACGCGCGCGACGGGACCGCGCCCCTCTTCCATCTGCGCCTCGAGCACGGTGCCGACCGCGGTGCCGACGAAGTCGGCCTTGAGTCCGAGCAGCTCCGCCTGGTAGTCGAGCACGTCGAGCAGTTCCTGGATGCCGGTGCCCTTCGTGGCGCTCGTCTTCACCACCTCCGTGTCGCCGCCCCACGGCGCCGGATTGAGTCCGTGCTCGGCGAGCTGCCCGAAGATGCGCTGGATGTTGCTGTCGGTCGCCTCGGCCTTGTCGATCTTGTTGAGCACCACCACGATCGGCACCTTCGCGGCCTTGGCGTGGTTGATGCTCTCGATCGTCTGCGGCATGACGCCGTCGTCGGCGGCGACCACGAGCACGACGAGGTCGGTGACCTTCGCGCCGCGCGCTCGCATGTTCGTGAACGCCTCGTGGCCGGGCGTGTCGATGAAGGTGATGAGCCGCTCGCCGTCGCCGGCCTTCACCGGAACCTGGAACGCGCTCGTGGCCTGCGTGATTCCTCCCGCCTCGCCGGCCGCCACGTTCGTGTTGCGGATGCGATCGAGCAGGCTCGTCTTGCCGTGGTCCACATGGCCGAGGATGGTGACGACGGGCGAACGCGGGCGCTCGTCGGCGCGCTGGCGCTCCTTGAAGGTGTCCTCGATGCTTTCGGTGGCCGACTTCGCGTCGGTCGCCTCGATCTCGATGTCGAACTCGAGCATGACCTCGGTGGCCTGCTCGGCGTTGAGCGTCGAATTGAGCGTCGCCATGACGCCCTTCAGCACGAGTCGCTTCAGGATGTCGGCGGTCTTCACGCCGGTGGCCGCCGAGAGATCCTTGATGTAGACGGGCGTGCTCACGCGCACCGGGCCGCTCGGCGCTCCCGGCGTCGGGCGCTGCGGCACGGGCGCCGCACGCTTCGCATGATCGCGCCGATGGGCCCTGAAGAAGCCGCCCGATCGGTTGAGTCGATTCTCGCGCTCGAGCAGGTCCTGCTCGCGCCACGGCTCGAACGGCGTTTCGCCTTCGCCCGGGGCGCGCGCCGTGCGACCGCTCGGGCCGTCGGCGGTGGCGCGGCGGCGGTTCCGCGCGCCGGGCGGCATGGAGCCGCCGCGCGGGCCTGCGCCGCGACCGCTTCGATCGTCGACGGGCGGGCCTTCGGTGCCGCGACCCACGCGCGGACCGCTTCGCATCGGTCCGCCCGGTCCTGCGCTGCGAGGTCGCGGCGCGGCGACCTGATCCGGCTGCTCCACGCGGATGATGCGAGGTCCGCTGAGCTGCGAGCGAACCGGGCGATCGAGCATCGGTCCGACCGGCTTCACCTCCTGCGGCCGGTCGGGCACGTTCATTCGCGCGGGCGGTCCGGGCGCAACGACGGGCGCTCGCGAGGGCGGCGCGGGAGGCGCCGGTGGCGTCACCGACGGTTGCCGCGACGGCGGCGGCGAGATGGTGCCGGTGCCGCCGGAGGTCGGCGCGCCGGCTGGTCCGTGCGTTCCCGGGGCGCCGGGTGCTCGTGCGACGGGCGCGGCAGGCGCCGCCGGAGTCGGCGGGGCGGTCGGAATCCT
>VGXK01000034.1 GCA_016873355.1 Phycisphaerae bacterium
TGTTCGTTCGGTGCACTGCGCGCAAGCAAGAAGCATCGCGCGAACGGCATTCTGAGCGTCCGCGGCCGTGCCGCGAAGCGATGTGGGGAGGGGCCACTCGGCTATGGACCCTTGCGTCCGCCGGAAGGCAGGGCTAGGCTCAGAGCCTCAGTGGCGGGCGTCGCCGGCCCGGCATCCGGCGCGTGGAGGATCTGTATGGCGAATCGCGACTCCGTTGAGCGGATGCGCAAGTTGCGCCTGCTCCAGCTGGTCGAAGTGGCGAGGGCGTATCGAGGCTGCACGAAGAACGAGTTGGCCGCCAAGCTCGATCGAGACCCCGCGAAGATCGTTCCCGAAAGCGGCAATCCGAAACTCGATCTCGTGGTCGGTCTCGCCGATGCGCTGACTTGGTCGGTCACCGATGTTGTCGAAGCGATCTGGGGTGCAGCGCCGGAGGTGGAGCCGCCCTCGGCGTCATTCGAGGAACTCGACCGTGAAGCGATCGGCGCCCATCGCGACGGCGACTTCGTGCGAATGATCCGGCTTGGACAGCAAATGATGATGATCGCGACGGATGGTCGTCAGCGGGCTTCGGCCGCATGCCGCGTTGCCGGCGGCTTCGAGGGTCAGGGCATCTACCTCAAGGCAGTGGAGTGGATGCAAGCCGCATCGCGAGAAGTGCAGTTGCCTGCACCTTCGATCCGTGTCATCACGGCGAATCTGGCGTCCTGCCATTACTCGCTTGGCAACGTGCGCGAAGCTCTCGCGCTTGCTCGCGATGTTGCGACTTCGATCTCCGTCGGTGCGCCCACGGAACGACGCGATCAAGTCGCCCTGGCGCTCTCGCGATATGTCGAAGGCAGTTCGCTTCGACGTCAGCTTGCGAGTGATCCGGTCGATCGGGTTGCCATCGGAGAGCTTGCGCTTTCCGCGCTCGAACACGCGAGGGTGCTCTATTCAAAGATGAGCGCGGACTACGGCGACGACAGCTACGCCGGAGTTGCCAATGCATGCGTCGGTGCGGCACTCGAGGTGGAAGCGTTGCTGGGTCGACGATCGGCGGACGAGGCGCTGAAGCGAATCCTGGACGCGCTCGAGGGCGTTCGCGACGTCGGCGCGATCTCTCGCGGCGATTGGCTCGAGAGCTGGGGTTGGTGGGCCGTCTTCGGATGCAACATCGCACAACGGCACCTCGATGGCGAGGAACGGGATCGAGCGCTCGCGATCCTCACGAACAAGGCCTCGGAGGTCGCCGAGCGACAGGGAAACTGGAGTCTGCGTGAGCAGGTCTTCACCGTCGAGTTCGTTCAGCGATGCGAACGTGGTGCACCGGATGGCGACACGAGGGAGAGCTGGGTTCTTGATGCCGATGACCTGCGGAATCTCGTCGGCGCCATGGGTCGCTTTCCCAACTTCCGCAGCACTGGGTGGAGGATTCTGTCGGTCGCAAGGGTCATTGGAACGCAAGGAGGACCGCAATGAGGAACCTGATCAGGAGGCGGTGTCTCATTCCGGGGTGCGCGGTCGCGCTCGTGGCTTGGGCGCCGTGGGTCGCGTTGTTCACATGCGCGGCGCCTCCGGCATTCAAGAGCACGGCGCAGACTCGATACTGGTGGCG
Organism: Phycisphaerae bacterium; assembly: GCA_016873355.1. Taxonomy (GTDB): domain Bacteria; phylum Planctomycetota; class Phycisphaerae; order Phycisphaerales; family SM1A02; genus VGXK01. Next base: position 1,598 of record VGXK01000034.1, read on the forward strand.
ATCCCCAACAATATTCACGGCGCAGGAACTGCTGTTCCTTTCCTGGATGTCCGCGTCGTTTGGGGACGATTGGCTGCAATGGATGCCCGATGAAGTGATCGAAGTGTTCTGGAGCCAGTTCCAACAGGCTTGTTGGCAGGTCTGATGGCGTCCTGATTCGGCGCAGTCCGTCGATCGTGACCGAAGAACTTCGTCACATTTGAGCCGGCACCGACTCAAGCCCGAGTAGCGTGCCGACTGCGTCGCGTTCTGACCAATACATCACGTGGAGAGTCGCGCCATGAGTTCTTCCCTACCGAGACTCGCTCGGGTCTGCCTCTGCACCACAGTCGTCGGCATCGCTTTCAGCCTGCATCAGGACTGTGCGCATGGGGACGTTCGAGCACCGACGTGCTTCAGCCATCTGTCACAGTGGAATCCGCAGGCGCATTCGGGACAAGAGTCGTTTGTTCTTGGAACAAGCAGTCCGGCAGTACTGTGGTGGTCAGAGCACAGCATCCATACGACGCAGGAACTGATCTTCACCACGCAGGAACTGATCTTCCTCGAGTACATGGAGGCGGAGTTCGGAGCGGAGTGGCTGGAGTGGATGCCCGATCCGCTCATCCTCCAGTTCTGGAAGCAGTTCTGCGACGGCGCCTGGGCCGCGTAGGCGCGGCGCTCAGCGATCTCGGGTCCCGCTCGTCGGAATCGAGGCGGCGCGGCGCTCGTACTCGAGCGTCGCGGCGATTCCGTCCGCGAGGTCGTTGCCGGCGAACCGCGACACGAGGTGCAGCGCCAGATCGATGCCGCTCGTGACGCCGCCGGCGGTGACGATGTTGCCGTCGTCGACCACGCGGGCTCGCACGATCACGGCGCCGAACGCCGCAAGGTCGTCGATTGCGGCGTGATGGGTGATGCATCGACGGCCCCGCAGCACGCCCGCTCGGGCGAGCAGCATGGCGCCGGTGCAGACGCTCGCCACCACGGCGCCACGGTCGATCTCGCGGCGCACTTCGTGGGCCACCGTTCCGGCGCCGTCGCCGCGCTCGAATTCGCTCCAAGCGCCGATCCGCGATCGATCGACCCATCCGCCGCCGGGCACGAGCAGCACATCGGGACTCGTGCGCGGCGCGGTCGCGGCGGAGCCGCCGGGTCCCTCGGTCGGTGCGCCGGACATCGGCGCCGGGTCGATTCCGACGCGCAGCCCGTTCGACGCGCGGATTTCGCGTGCGCCGTCGATCGATGCAAGTTCGACCGACCAGGGCGAGCTCGCCGGTCGATCGTTCGCGCGGAGCGCGGCGATCCGACGAACTGCCATCGACAGCACTTCGAAGGGTCCGATCGCGTCCAGCTCGTCGAATCCGGGGTAAAGCAGGATTCGTAAGTGCACGGCGCGAGTTGTACCCGCATCGCGGCGCCGAGCGTTCCCGCGCTCGTCGATTGGTACCCTTCCGCGACATGTCGGCACGAGAGCGGATCCGCATTTCGATGGCGAACGAGTCGCAGCGTGAGCAGATTCGTCGACTGAGGCATGCGGTCTACGCGGTCGAGCTTCGACAGCACGCCGAGAACAACCGGGGCGAACTCTCCGACGATCTCGATCGCTTCAACGTCCAGATCGCGGCCTCGCGCGGCGACTCGCTCCTGGGCTTCATCACGATCACGCCGCCCGAGGGCGGACGATTCTCGATCGACAAGTACTTCGCCCGCTCCGAGATTCCCTTCGAGCTCGACGATCGCGCCTTCGAGATCCGGCTGCTCACCGTTCCCACCGATCGTCGCGGCTCCACGCTGGCGGCGCTGCTCATGTACGCGGCGTTCCGCTGGATCGAGTCGCGCGGCGGCGAGCGGATCGTGGCGATCGGTCGACGCGAACTGCGAGACTTCTATCGCAGGACGGGGCTCGAGGGTCACGGCCTTTTCGCCCGTTCGGGCGCCGTCACCTACGAGCTGATGAGCGCTTCGATCGATCGTCTGCGCGAACGGATCGGCGAGGCGAGGAATCGGGCGATTCTCGAGCGCAGCCGGTCGCTTGCGCGGTGGGCGCTCGAGATTCCCTTCGATGCATCGCCGTCGACGGCGTCGAGATCGATCGGAGGTGGCGCCAGTCCGCACGATCACGGGCACGATCACGGTTCCGTGCGTGCGCCCTCCGACTCGCACGCCGACGGCTGCTTCCACGGAGGCCGCGCCTTCGAGGCGATCGGATCCCGGTTCGAGCGGCTCGATCTTCGCGAGCGCGTCATCGCCGCCGACGTGCTCGATGCGTGGTTCCCGCCCGCTCCCGGCGTGCTTCGCGCGCTGCGGGACGAGCTGCCGTGGTGCGTCGCCACGGCGCCGCCGCAGGATGCCGCGGGCGTGGTCCGGAGCATCTCATCGTCGCGGGACATTCCCGAGCATTCGATCGCGGTCGGCGCGGGCTCGTCGACCCTGATCCATCGGGCCCTTCGGCTGTGGCTGCACGCGAAGTCGCGCGTGCTGCTGCCGGACCCGACCTACGGCGAGTATCACCACGTGCTGGCGCGCGGCATCGGCTGCCGCGTGGAGCGCATGGCGCTGCGGGCACGCGACGGCTTCCGCATCGATCCCGAGGCCGTGATCGAGCGCTGCCGATCGCAGCGCTTCGACCTGCTCGTGCTCGTGAACCCCAACAACCCCACGGGTCAACTTCTGTCGCGCCTCGAGATCCAGCGCATGGCCGCCTCGATTCCGCCGTGGACCCGCATCTGGATCGACGAGGCGTACATCGACTTCGAGGCGCCCGACGAGACGCTTGAGCCGATCGCCGCGTTCAACCCTCGGTTCGTCGTGTGCAAGTCGCTTTCCAAGTGCCATGCGCTCAGCGGCGTGCGGGCGGCGTACCTCTGCTCGCACGAGACCGTTGCGAACGAGATCCGCCGCGCCACGCCGCCGTGGGAACTGAGCCTTCCGGCGCAGATCGCGGCGATCCACGCGCTTCGGGACGACGCCTATTCGAAGCGCCGCCATCGGGAGACGGCGGCGCTGCGCAAGGCGCTCGTCGTGATGCTCGCGGAACGGCTGCCGGAACTCGAGCTGCTCGGGTCGGGAGCCAATTTCGTTCTGCTCGGACTTCCTGCCGGCGGCGCCGACGCGTCGTCGTTCTGCGACGCGTGCGCCGGGCTCGGTCTCTTCGTGCGCGACGCGGGCCGAACGAGCCCGGTGCTCGGCACCCACTCGATCCGCATCGCCGTCAAGGATGCGGCGACGAACGAGCGCATGGTGACCCTGCTGTCGATGGCGCTCGAATCAGGCCGCGCTCGGTCTTGCCGAGTTCGCAAGGTGGGCGAGCAACCGGCACGCGTGGCGTGACGCGCGCGCGGGCGATCAACCGAACGAGCGCTTGAACTCCGACATGAACTGCGCGAGGGCCTCGCATCCCTTGCGCGGGAACGCGTTGTAGATGCTCGCGCGGAGGCCGCCGGCGTCGCGATGGCCCTTCAAGCCGTCCATGCCGAGCGCCTCCGCCTCCTTGAGGAACTTCTTGTCGAGTTCCTCGCTCGGGCAGCGGAAGACCACGTTCATGTGGCTCCGGCACTCGGGCGTCGAATGTCCCTTGAAGAAGCCGCCGCTTCCGTCGATCGCGTCGTAGAGCACCTTCGCCTTCTCGGCGTTCCGCTGCTCGATCGCCTTGAGGCCGCCGTTCTTCAGGATCCACTTGAAGACGAGGCCCATCACGTGGATGCCGAAGGTGTTCGGCGTGTTGAGACGGCTGCCGTTCTCCGCCTGCTTGCGGTAGTCGAGCATCGTCGCGAGCGGAAGATCCTTGCGCTGCGTCTCCAGGAAGTCCTTGCGGAGAAGCACGAGCACCACGCCGCTCGGACCGAGGTTCTTCTGCGCGCCGGCGTAGATCATGGCGTGTCCGGCGAAGTCGTACGGTCGGCCGAACATCTCGCTGCTCGCGTCGCAGACGAGCGGCGACTTCGTCTTCGGCGGCGAAGGCCAGCGCGTGCCGTAGATCGTGTTGTTCGAGCAGTAGTGGAAGTAGCAGGCGCCGTCCGTCGGCGTCGCTTCGCTCGGCGCCGGCGTGTGGTCGTACTTCGTCTTCGATCCGTCGTAGACCACGTTCACCTTGCCGAACAGCTTGGCTTCCTTGAACGCCTTGGTCGCCCAGACGCCGGTGTCGGCGTAATCGGCGCTCTTGCCCGGGTGCAGGAAGTTGAGCGGCAGCATGGCGAACTGGAGCGTGGCGCCGCCTTGCAGGAAGAGCACGTGATGCGTGTCGCCGATTCCCGCCACGGCGCGGCAATCCGCCTCCGCTTCCTCGATGATCCGGTCGTAGACCGGACCGCGGTGGCTGTGCTCCATGATGCCGATGCCGCTGCCGCGCACGCTCCAGATGTCCTCCTGGAGCTGCGCGAGCACTTCCTCCGGCATGCACGCGGGGCCCGCGGAGAAGTTGAAGATCCGCTTGGGTCGGGCGGTCGAGGCGCCGGATCCGGTCGAGTGAGTCGTGGCGAAGGTCGTCATGGCGTTGATCCGAGTCGTGATCGGGGTCGTTCCCAGATCGGCGCGCCGCGTGGTGGCGAGCTGCCGCCGATCGCCGCGTCGATGCGATGCGTCAGGTGCGGCGCGGAATCTGCGATACGCTCACGGCGAGCACGTGTTCGCCGCGGGCGATGTGGTTCAGCTGTTCGGGCGTCGGCGCCGAGTCGAGATGGATGCGCGCCAGCGCCGCATCGTGCCCCTCGTAGATGATGTTCTCCATCTCCTCGACGTTGATCTTCGCCTGGCCGAGCGTGTAGAAGACGTGCGCGAGCACGCCGGGTCGATTCAGGTGCCGCACCGAGAGCAGCGTGGTGGCGGGGGTGCTCGCGGCTCGATTCACGCAGTTGGGAACCTGTCCGCGCTGCACGTACTCGCGGATGATGCGGACGGTTTCGGCCGCCACCGCCTGCTGCGCCTGCTCCGTGCTGGCGCCGACATGGTGCGTGCCGTAGACGCCGGGCTCCTTCACGATCGGGTCCTCGAACGCGCCCGTGCCGCCGGAAGGCTCCTTCGCGAAGACGTCGAGCCCGGCGCGGAGCTTCTTGTCGCGGATCGCGGCGGCCATCGCATTCGAATCGACGACGCTTCCGCGGCTCGTGTTCACGAGGATCGCGCCCGGCCTGAGCGCGGCGAAGAACTTGTCGCCGATGAGGCTCGCCGTCTCCTCGTTCGCGGCGACGCTCACGCTCACCACGTCGGAGATCTTGGCGAGGTTCACGATGTTCGAGCAGTAGGTGGCGCCGATCGCCTCGGCGCGCTCCTCGGTGAGCGTGCGGCTCCACGCGGCCACCTTCATGCCGAATGCGATGCCGCGCCGCGCGATCTCCTGCCCGATCTGCCCGAGCCCCACGATGCCGAGCGTGCGGCCGTAGAGACCCTGCGCGACCGCGAATTCCTTCTTGTTCCACCGGCCCGCGCGAAGTTCCGCCGTCTGGTCGGGAATGCGCCGATCGCACGAGAGGATCAGGCCCCAGGCGAGCTCCGCCACCGCGATCGAGTTCTTGCCGGGGCAGTTCGCCACGAAGACGCCGCGTCGACTCGCGGCGACCACGTCGATCGTGTCGTAGCCGGCGCCCGCGCGCACGATCAGGCTGAGGTTCTTCGCCTGCTCGATCGACTTCCCGTCGACCTTGCGCCCGCGCACCACGAGCACTTCGGCGCCGCTCTGCGAGAGCGCGGAGCCGAGGCCGTCGGGCGGAACATCGGGCTGAACCGTCACTTCGCAGCCGAGGGCGCGGAGGCCGTCCACGGCCGAGGTTTCGAGCTTGTCGGCGATGAGCACCCGCGTGGCCGCGACCGGGTTCGACGACGACTTCGAAGGAGGCGCAGGCATGGCGGAGGTCGACATGCCCGCAGTGTAGCGGCGAGCGTTTTCCGAACCGTCCGCTCGAGGCCGAGCGCGGACGAGCGCGGCAAGCAGAGCGAGCGAGGGCGGCCGGACGAACGCCGCCGGGCGAAGCTCGACGCAGCCACGCGATGCCGCGGCCGGTCTCAGAATCGATGCAGGAAGAGTCCGCTGCGAAGCTTCGGATCGAACCAGGTCGACTTCGGCGGCATGATCTGCCGTGCGTCGGCCACGGCGAGCAGCTCGTCCATTCCCGTCGCGAACATGGAGAACGCCACGGCCGCGGCGCCCGAATCGACCTGCCGCATGAGCTCGGCGGCGCCCGCGCTTCCGCCGACGAACGAGATGCGCGAGTCGCGGCGCGGATCCTTGATGCCGAGAATCGGTTCGAGCACGAGATCCTGGAGCAGCGAGACGTCGAGACGCGCCACCGCGTCGCGACCCTCGAGCGACGACGGGTTCGGGCGCCACTCGAACCAGGTGCCGCGGCCCGATCCCGCGTCCGGCCTCTGCGCGAGATAGATGCACGCGCCCCCGCGCGAGTCGGGCGAAGTGTTCGTGGTCGGCGCCACCGTCCCGCACGCGCGCAATCGCTCGAGAAACTCCTTCGCCGACAAGCCGCCGAGATCCTTCACGAGCCGGTGGTAAGGCAGGATCACGAGCTGTTCCGCCGGGAAGATCACGGCGGGAAAGCGCCGATGCTGCTCGCCCTCGCCGCGCGGAGCGCGGCCTTCGTCCACTTCGCGCGCCACGCGATCGGCGCCGGCCGAGCGATGGTGGCCGTCGGCGACGTAGACGACCGTGGTGTCCCGGAACGCGTCGGGGTATTCCGCATGGTGCTTCGCGTGCCAGAGCGTGTGCGTCACGCCGTCCCGCGCCACGAAGTGGTAGAGCGGTCGCTCGTTCATGTCCGCCGCGAGCAGCGACGAGAATCCCGGCGCATCGCGCACCGCCAGCAAGACCGGCTCGGCATGCGATCGCGTGGCGAGCATGTGCTGCACGCGATCGTCCTCCTTGTCGGGACGCGTCTTCTCGTGGATGCGAATGCGGCCGGTTCGATAGTCCTCCACGTCCATGCACGCCACGAGTCCCGCCTGGCGCCGGCCCTCCGCGCAGAGGCGGTAGACGTAGAAGCCGGGCTTCTCGTCGCAAATGAGCGTGCCTTGCCGGATGAAGGCTTCGAGATTGTCGCCGGCTCGTGCGTAGACCTCGTCCGAGTGCGGATCGACCGAGTCGGCAAGCTCGATCTCGGATCGAACCACGCGGAGGAACGATCCGGGCTTGCCCTCGGCAAGCTTGCGGGCCTCCTCCGTGGTCACGATGTCATAGGGCTCACAGGCCACTTCCGCGGCGCGGCTGGGAGTCGGACGAACGGCGGCGAACGGGTGGACTCGAATCACGGCGCGGAAGCGGCGAAGTGTAGCGGGTCCGGGAAAGGCATCCCTCCAACGGGTCGAGTCGGCTGTGCGGAACGGGGGAGGCGACCCGGCCTCGGCGCACGCCGACGCATCAGGCAGTCGTCGAGTCCGGTCGATCGCGTGGGGCGGGGCGATCGCGCGAGCGCTCGCCGCCGCACCGGTCCTGAAGTGGAGACACGGGCGACATGGACGAAGCAACGCGAACGATGCTGGCCGCGGCGGAGGGGCTGCTTGCGGGTTTTGAGACGATCGACCTGGAGATGGCATGCCACTGCCGGCGCGTGAGCGCGCTGGCATCGAGATTGGCGGCGGCCGCCGGATTGCCGGGCCAGGCGTGCGTGGAAATCGAGATCGCGGGGCTGCTCCACGACGTGGGGAAGTTCACGGTTCCGCCGAGGATTCTCGGCAAGCCGGGCCCTCTTTCGCCGGGCGAGCGTTCCTTGATCGAGGAGCACTCGAGGACCGGCGCGGAGATCGTGGGGCGCATCGCTCCGCTGCAGTGGCTCGCTCCGTGGGTCGCGCATCATCATGAACGCTGGGACGGAACCGGGTATCCGGCCGAGCTCTCCGCCGACGAGATTCCGCTCGCATCGAGGGCGATCGCCATCGTCGACGCGTTCGATGCGATGACCGAGCCGCGCAGCTACGCGCCGATTCGCACCCGCGAGCAGGCGGCGGAGGAGATCCTCCGCAGCGCGGGTACGCAGTTCGATCCCGTGCTCGCCTCGATCTTCGTGCATGCCGTGCTCGAGGAGGACGAAGGATCCGACCGAGCGCTCGCCGCCGCCGCGTGACACGGACCAAGCCGCTCGGTAGCATCGGCGTCCGGAGGGATCGCCATGGACGGCGAGATGCTCGACTTCACGCACACGCTCGAACGCTTCGATCGCCTCGTGCTGCTCCTCTACTGGGCCGACCGCTGCACGATTCCGGAGATCGAGCGCCTTCTCGGCGCCGATCGGGACTCCGTCGCGGCGTCGATCGAACGCATTCGCGAACTGGCGAGCGAATCGATTCCGGTCAGTTCGTCCACGCGCCCAGCAGCGAACCGAGATCGTCTCCGTCCACCGCTCCGTCTTCGTTGAGGTCGGCGGCGCACGGCGCCGGGCACGGGCCCCAGAATCCGAGCAGCGTTCCGAGATCGTCGCCGTCCACGGCGCCATCGCAGTTGAAGTCGGCGGCGTCGCAGAGCGGCAGGATGTCGACCGTGTAGTCGAGCGACGCGGCGCTCGCGAAACCGAGCACCACGAAGGCGTTTTCCTTGGAATAGAAGGTGGGGAAGTTCCCGCCCTGCTGCACCACGAAGGTGAGGCTCGAGATCGCGAAGTCGAGGCGCCCCGCGTCGACGCCGAGCCGCAGGTGGGCCTGGATGGCCGGATCGCTCACATCGATGTCGAAGTGCATGAGCGAGTCGATCGGGATCAGCGAGCCCGGCTCGAGTCCGTCGATCTCGCCGACCGCCCAGGCCTGGGGATCGAAGCGTTCGCGCGGATGATTGCTGATGTCGATCGGCGCGCCGCCCGCGTCGAAACTCATGGCGAACGCATTGCGCACGCCGGGAGCGAGCGGACTGTTCGGCGGCACCGTGAAGGGTGAGTTCTCGGCGAAGGTGACGGCTGAGAAGCCGTTGCGATACCCGACGCCGAAGAGCTCGATCGGCTGGCCCGCGTCGGAATCGGCGATCCACTCGGGATCCGCCGGGTCGATGAAGCACTGCCAGGGATCGATCGTGGGGTCGTACGCGACGACCTGATCGTTGGCGAACTGAACGGTCACGCGCAGCGACTGGATCTGGTAGCGCGACGCGCCGAGACCGGACGGGATCTGCTCGTCGACGTCGAAGGAGACGAGCATCTGGCCGTCGCGGCTGTCGAACTCGGGCGCGCCCGGCGTCGATCCGAAGGTCGAGATGGTCGGCTTGGTTCCCGGAGTCGAGTTGAAGGGGTACATCCAGCGATCGAGGGCCGGAGCGGGGATCAGGCCGCTCCTGGTTTCACCCGCATGCGTTGTCGGCGAAATCGCGGCAACGAGCAGGGCGGTCGAGACGAACGGGAGAGTGGTGGCGTAGCGGGGGGTGGAGTTCATGGGGGCGAGATCCTAGGTTTGTTGAGACTGGTTCGCAACAACGGCGAACTTCGACTAGAGTGCCGACCCCACGAATCGAGCCATGACCGTAGGCATCCGCATGTCAGCCGAGCCAGTGCGTCGCGCCGCGGCTTTCACCATCGTGGAACTTCTCGTCGTGATCGCCATCGTGGCGGTGGTCGTGTCGATCGCCGTGCCCGCGTACCGGCATGTTTCCGGGAACGCGAGGCTCTCGATGGAGATGTCGGCGGCGAGGCAG
>VGXK01000035.1 GCA_016873355.1 Phycisphaerae bacterium
GCTCCTAGCCACACTCGTCTCGCCAACGCCAGCTCGCTACGCCTGAGTCGTCACCGCTCTAGAGAATTCGATGCACGGCGTGCGTTCGGTTCTCGACCCATCGCCCGCGGTCGTCGAGCGCGAGTTCGAACGAGATCACGGTGAACCAGGCGAAGCCGCGCACCCCGGCGTGCGCGGCGAGTTGGACTCGGACATTCCCGGATCTTGCCGTCAGGACCACTCGCCGAGCAGCACACCGAGGTCGCCGCCGTCGACGATGCCGTTCCCGTCGAGATCCGCCGGCGAATCGTTCGAACCCCAATCGCCCAGAAGCGCACCCAGGTCGGAACCATTCACGAATCCGTCGCAATCGAGATCCGCAGGCATGCAGGGCGGCTCCGGTTCGACGACGGCAAAGATCAGGTCGTCGTAGAAGATCGAGCTCGAGCCGTTTGCGAAGAGGTCGACCGCAGCCACGCCGGCCGCGCCTTCGCCGCCACCGAGAACACCGCCGGTCCACGGGTATTCCGCGATCAGGGCATCGTCGTAGTAGACGCGCGTCCAATCCTCGTCGAGATCGATGAGCGACTTGATCTTCACCCAGCGGTCCCGGATGAGCGGGACCTGCACCGTGTCGATGCCCTGGCCGTGGAACACCTTCAGCAGGTTGGCCGTGCCATCGACCTGGATCTGCACCGACCAGTCGCTCTCGGCGTGGATGCCGGGCTCGTAGCGATTGAGCACGACGATGTAACTCCCCGCGAACGGACCCGCTCCGTTGTTGGTGAAGTTCTCGGGGACGAATTGCCACATCGAGAGCGACCAGAGCGACGCGTCGGTCGAGCAATACTCGTGGACCTGGTCGGCGCCGAGAGAGATCTCCAGCGCACGCTCACCGCTTCGGACGACTTCGCTCCTCACCATTCCGACCGCCATGGGATTGTCGTCCCATCCGCGCCAGCCGCCGCGCTCGTCGAGCTCGGCCAGGTCTTCGTATGCCTCGAAGCTCTCCTCGTGCTGGCAGGAGCCTGCGTACGAGAGCATCTGCACGGTTTCGAAATTGAGCTCCTCGCCTGGAGGCAACACGGTCCCGTGAGCGCCGCTCAGGTAGTTCGGACTCCCGGAGAGCGGGTAGGAGAGATTCGACCAGTCGTCGGCGCCCGTGTGCGGGCACCAGTCGAGGAATGGGCAGGTGAACGGCGGCGGCTGGTCGCACTGCGGCGCCGAGCAATAGGAGGCGGTGACATAGTTGAGGTCGGCGCTCACGAGTCCGCCGCCGATGAAGCCGTCGCGATTGAAGTCGATGCCGGGAGCGGTCTCCGACTCGAGCCATCCCCATCCCCACGGCGCCACCGGGCCGATCGGGACGGCATGACCCGCGTGGGCTGCGCCGCATCCGCCGCAGAGCGAGGTGTTCACCTCGCTCAGCACGTTCTCGTCAAGCGGCGCCGCATTGACGGACGAGAAGTCGAGCGTCCAGCTCGAGCCGTACTGAAGCTGCCGCGGCGTCGGAACCAGCGAGAAGCCCACGTAGCGCGGAACCGACCAGCTGTAGTTCATGACGCTGTGGTAATTGGGCTTGAAGTTCACGTTCGATCCGGATCCGCCGTGGAGCAGACCGAGGTTGTGGCCGAGCTCATGCATGAAGATGCCGGCATAGACCTGCTGCCGCCATTGGATCTGCGCCGCGCTCAAGGGCGGGATTCCCCACCACCAGGCGCCCAGCGTCACGATCATGTCGTTTCCGCGCAGTTCCGCGATTCCGCTGATGGTGGTCGACCCCAGTCGGTCCCCGAAGACGGCGTAGCGGAACGCCTTCAGCTTCGCCAACTGCATCGGACCGCTGGTTCCGCCGGCCGCGTACCAGTTCGAATTGGCTCGCTCGGTGGCGGTGCCGAACCATGACTGCTTGAAGCCGGCGTACTCCGGAGGCCAATTGACGCCGTTCGGCGGGTCGAAGCTGAACGCGATCGACGGCGTGGAGTCGTCGACGATGGCGACCAAGTCGATTCCCGTCGAGCCGTCCGGATTCACCACCGGGGCCGACGCGAACATCGATTGGACCTGTGCGGTCGCGATCGATCCGTAGGTGAAGTGCTGCGACATGAAGTCCGCTTCCACATACACGGTCTTGCGCCGTGCGCCCTTCCAGGGCTGGGCGCTGTTGTATGGAAGCGCGTAGCGCTGGCCGATCCCGGAGTTGTTGATCCAGGGGACCCCCAGGATCTCCCAGTCGTCGTTGAGGCCATCGCCGTCCGTGTCGGAATTGAATGGGTCGGTCAAGTAGGTAGCGATTTCATCCGCGTCGCTCAGCGTGTCGGCATCACTGTCTTGCCGAGCGAGGGCGGTGGACGCGGATCCAAGGCCGGCGACGAGGGCCAGCAGGGCGATCGGACCCCGAATGGTCGAGGCGTCGGGCGCGAGATCGAGGGTGTTCTTCATGGTGTGGGCCTCCAACCCGCATTCGCCCCGCCGCGGTCGGATCTCTCAGCGAATCGATCGCGATTCCTACGATGCCCCACGGGGCCCCAGTCCCGCACCCTTCATGCAGACGCGGACGACCAGTTCCATGCTCGACGGCCTGCTCGACCCGGCGAACGAAGCCGTGTGGCGGCAATTCGACGAGCGTTACCGTCCCATTCTCTTCGCGTGCGCTCGGCGTCTGGGCCTCTCCCGCGAGGACGCGGCCGACGCGGCACAGGACGCACTCGTTCGTTTCCTGACCGCATTCCGCGCCGGGAGCTACGACCGCACGCGCGGGCGGCTTTCGTCATGGCTGGCCGGAATCGCCCGGCACGCGATGCTCGATGTGCAGCATCGACGATCTTCCCGCCGCGAAGCCCGCGGCCTCTCCGCCATCGACGGTCTGACGGACGACGAAGCGATGGCAGCGGCCGAAGCGGCCTGGAACGCGGAGTGCGAGCGCGAAATCCTGTGCCAGGCGCTCCGGCGTCTTCGCGCGGAGACACGAACCGAGGCGCGAACGCTTCAGGCGTTCGAAATGTTGGCGCTTCAGGGCCTGACGCCCGCGGTCGTCGCCGAAACGCTCGGAGTGACCTTGCACGACGTCTATCAGGCGAAGCATCGTTGCCTCGCGCTGCTTCGCGCTCTCGTCGTTGAAATCCGCGACGCCTACGAGACGATGTAGGCGCCTTCGCCGGTCGCCATGGCTGACACGCCGCAAAGCCCATGTCTTGACCTCGAGCAGTTGGAATCCCTCGCTGCGGATTCGGTCCAGGATGTCGACGGCGATCTTGCGCGACATCTCGACGAGTGCCCGGCGTGTCGCGCTCGGCTTCTCGAGATTCGAGAACACAGCTCGCTGTTCGACGACATTCGCGGAGCAGGGCTGAGCGCCGCCGATCTGCGTGGACAGGACCGGGCGCGCGGCGAAGAGATCCGGCCGGACGGGGAGAGCGGCGACGCGCCGATCGTGCCCGGCTACGAGCGCCTCGAACCGCTCCATCGCGGCGGCCAGGGAGTGGTCTATCGCGCGACCCAGCACGCGACGAGGCGCGAAGTGGCGCTCAAGGTTCTCGCGGCGGGTCGCTTCGCCACCAGTCGGCAACGCATTCGGTTCGAGCGCGAGCTGGACCTGGTGGCCTCGCTTCGCGACCCCGGCATCGTCACGGTGCATGATGGCGGCACCACGGCGGAAGGGCGGCAATGGATCGCCATGGAGCTGGTGGACGGGATTCCGTTCGACGAATTCGTGGCGGCGAATGCGGCGCAACTCGGGACCGCCGGACTGCTCCGGCTCTTCGCGCAGGCGTGCGATGCCGTCGCTGCAGCCCATCGTCGCGGCGTCATTCACCGCGACCTGAAACCCGCCAACATCCTCGTCGACACGGACGGCCGACCTCGCGTGCTCGACTTCGGACTTGCACGATCGATCGACCCGACGACGTCCGCCGAAACGATCCGACTCACCGTGGAGCACGGATTCATGGGCACGCTCGCGTACGCCGCGCCGGAGCAGGTCGCCGGGGCGCATGACCGCGTCGATGTTCGAAGCGACGTCTACTCGCTTGGCGCCGTGCTCTACGAGCTGCTGACGGGGCGACTCCCATTCGATCTCTGCGGGCGCCTCTCCGAGGCGATGGAACGCATCGCCACGCAGGATCCGCCGCCGCCGTCCGGCGTCCTGCCGCGCCGCGTCGAGATCGGCGACGAGCTCGACACGATCGTGCTCAAGGCGCTCGCGAAGGATCCCGATCGACGCTACCAATCGGTGGCGGCATTCCGGGAGGACCTGGAGCATCTGCTCAAGGGCGAACCGATCGAAGCGAAACGAGAGAGTCGCGGCTACCTGCTTCGCAAGTTCCTGCGACGGCACCGCGCGGCCGTCGCGGTGTCCGGCTCGATCCTCGTGCTGACGGCTGCGTTCGCCGTCGGCATGACCATCATGTACGGTCGCGCGTCCGCCCAGGCGCAGAAGACTTCGCGCATCAATCTCTTCCTCGAGGACACGCTCGGTTCGGTGGAGCCGGCGCCCGGCCATGGCGAGGTCACCGTCGCCGACTTCCTCGATGAGGGTCGACTCTGGGTGGAGCTCGTGCTCCGCGACGATCGGGAGACCGGCGCCGCGGTGCGCGCCATCCTGGCGAACGGCTATCGCAACATCGGGCAGCTCGATCGAGCGGAGGAGCTGGCGTCGCAATCGCTCCGACTGCTGCGAGAGGAGTTCGGCGAGACGGCGCTCGAGACGACCGCGGCGCTCAACATGATGGGCCTCATCCGCCAGCTCCAGGGTCGGCCGGAGGAATCACTCGCGCTGTTGATGGAGGCCGAGCGCATCCGAAGACGGGAACTTGGCGACAACGATCCTTCGGTCGCGATCAGCAAGGGCAACATCGCCTCGGTGCTCGTCGGCATGGGCAGGCTGGACGAGGCGCTTCGGTGGCAGCGCGAGGCGCTGGCGATTCGGAGCCGGATCCTGCCGGAAGGGCATCAGGACATCGCCATGAGTCGCTTCGCGCTGGCGACCACCTTGGAACGACTCGATCGATTCGATGAGGCGTTGCAGCACCATCGCCAGGCGCTCGAGGCGCGCCGAAGCCGGCTCGATGCCGCTCATCCGGATCTCTCGCGCTCGTTGCTCGCGACCGGACTGCTGCTCCTTCGACGCGGAAATCCGATCGAGGCGGAGGCTCTCGTGCGCGAAGCGCTCGACCACCGAGAGCAATCGCTGCCCGAGGGTCATTGGCGGATTGCCCAGGCTCGAAGCGCGCTCGGTTCGTGTCTCGTCGCGCTTCGCCGCCGAGCGGAGGCCGAGCCGCTGCTCCGCGCCGCGGTCGAGGTGCTCGAGCGCGAGCGCGGCAAGGACTCGCCCGACGCGGAGCTCGCGCGCCGGCGGCTCGCGGAATGCGCGGGAGGCGCCGAGTCGTCCATGCCGCCGTCCGCGCCGCGCGGCTGAACCCGGAGTTGCAGCCTGAGCCGTGCTCGGGGACGGCGTCTGCCGGGATCCATCTCCTCGACGAGGCGACCCTGGATCGTTGCTCCGGAAGTGGGGGATCGGAGGCGGCTGGAGCGCGGCCGATTTCAACCACGATGCCGGCGTCGACGGCGACGATTCGGGCGGGCTGCTCGGGCGCCGGGGGCCGTGCCATCGGGGGGGCCCGGAACTCCGCGCGTTCGGCGCGGCGCGATCGAGGCGCGAATTCCGCGTGGTGATGTGAAAGGAGGCCCCCGCGGGTCTCCACACGCACCGCTTCGGACGCACGGCCGTGGCCGTGGTCCAAGGAGATCCGCAATGCCACTGCCTCTGCGAAACCGTCAGGATCGTGCGCCGCAGGCGCGCTTCACCGTCACCGCCGCTGCGATCGCAGTGGCCGCCGCCGTCGGCGCCGCGATGACGGCGCGAACCTCGTTCGCCGACAACAACTGGTCATGGACTGCGATCAACGGAGACTGGTACGACCAGTCGAACTGGACGCCGGTCGGGATCCCGGGCCTCGACCTCTTCAACTACACCGTCATCAACATCGGCAATCTGCCCGGCGTCCAGAACGGCACGGTGCTGCTCGACGCGCCGGCATTCTCCGGCGCCCACACCTTCGACGAGCTGAACATTTCGAGCGGCATGACGCTCGACATGAACGGCAACGAATTGGGTTCGCTCACGGGGATCACCGAACTCTCGGAGGTGAATTCGCGATTGATCGTGCGACCGAGCGCCGGACCGAACTTTCATGATCTCGGCAGCAACCTCGAGCTCGGCGCCGGCACGATCCTGGAGATGAAGGACGATTCGCGCCTTCGCACCTGGGACGCGGTCTCGTTCGGAACGATCGTGGGCCGGGGAACGCTGCACCTCCAGGGCGGACCGTCGGCCACGCTCGTCAATCACGGCATCATCTCCGGCGGATCGAACGGCCCGCTGCATCTGCTTCAGGAGTCGACCGGACGCATCGATCTCGACGGCAACGGCAACGGCCAGATCAGCATGATGACGCCGTACACCCAGTTGCTGATGACCGGCGATCAGCTTCAGGATCCGTTCAGCGGCACCGCGTTCCTCGGCACGGGCGTGCTGCTCACGATGGACTTCGACAACGGCTGGAGCGCCGATGCGAACTCCACCTTCAACGTGACCAGCGCCGTCAACGGCGCCGCGGTGCAGATCGACGGCAGCGAATTCACCTTCGGCGGCGACCTCAACATCGGCGGCACGCACGGGCGCCTGCGCATGCTCGCGCACTCCGTGTTCACTTCGACCGCCGACGTCTCGCTCGGCGACGACGACGTGCTCGAGTTCGACGACGACGCGACGATCGAGGGCGGACTTTTCACGCTCGACGACGGGGCCCGGATCGACTTCGACGACTTCGTGAAGATGGAGGGCGGCTCCTTCGTGATGGCGGGCGACACGCTCGCCGACGGCGTCGTCAACTTCGACGACTACGCGGAGTGGGACGGCGAGGTCTCGTTCGACGGCGTGGCGCGAATGAACGGAAGCGCGATGGTCAGCGGTTCCACGGTCATCCACGCGACGGTCTTCGACTTCGACGGCGTTGCCGACTCGAACGACTGGATCATCCAGGCTCCGCTCGTGATCAACGCCGATTCGCTCGACGAACAGCTCGGCAACTGGAACGGCAGCTGGATCATGGTGAACGGTCCCGGCACCGCGGGTCTGCTCGTCAACCTCAGCGATCCGAGCGCGGCGTGGCGTTCGACGGGGTGGCTGCAGCTCGGCGGAATCGGCGTCCTGCCGGTGACGCGGCTCGCCGGGTCGCCCGTCGAGGCGCACGGGTTCTTCTTCGTGGGCGGCGGACTGGTGCAGGTCACCGCCGATCTCGCCATGATCGGCGCGACCGTGCAGATCGAAGGCGACTCGACCCTGCGAACGCGCGGCATCACCAGGATCGATGCGGCGTCGACATTCCAGAGCTCCGGCATGCTCTGGAACGGAATCGGCGGCGAGCTGACGCTCGAGACTGGCGCCGACTTTGCGAACACCGGCCTCTTGAATCAGTCGATTCTCAAGGTCGGCGACGAGACCGCGGGAATCGCCACGGTCGATCGCTTCGAGAACAAGAGCGCCGGCTTCTTCGAGCTCGACATCGGCGGAACGATCGCGGGCGCCGAGTACGACCGGCTCGTCGTGACCGGCGATGTCACGCTCGACGGCACGCTCACCGTTCAATTGCGGAACGGGTTCGTTCCGGCGTCCGATCAGGTCTTCAAGTTCCTCACCTGGACCGGATCGCGCAGCGGCGAGTTCGACTTCGTGTCGACCTGCGACGGCGCCGAGATCCATTACGGCGCGAACGCCGCGTGGATCACCTTCACCGGCAAGGGCGGCATGCTCGGCGACCTCGACGGCAACGGCGTGGTGGACGGAAGCGATCTCGGCCTGCTGCTCGGTCAGTGGGGCGATTGCGACGATCCGTGCTGCATCGCCGATCTGAACGACGACGGCGTCATCGACGGCGACGACCTGGGAATCCTGCTGGGCCAGTGGTCGAACTGAGCGCAACTTCGGACGGCCGGAGCGGCATGAGTGGCGCCGCTCCGGCCGTACGATCTGCGTTCGTGGGCACCGCCGACATCACGATGCTGCTTCATGCCGCCGCGTCGGGTCAACGCGACGATCTTGACGCGCTCGTCGCCGCGATCTACCAGGATCTGCGGCGACTGGCGTTGTCGCACATGGAGTCGGAGCGAGCCGATCACACGCTCCAGCCGACGGCGGTGGTGCACGAGGCGTACGTGCGGCTCATCGATCAGCGGAACAGCGACTGGAAGGATCGGCTGCATTTCTTCGCGGTTGCGTCGCGGATCATCCGGCGCATCCTGATCGATCACGCGCGCGAGAAGAAGGCGCAGAAGCGGGGGGGGCCCGGCCCGCGCGTGTCGATCGGCGACCACGATGTGCCCGCGCCGGAGCGCGAGCTCGATCTGGTGGCGCTCGACGAGGCGCTTGAGGAACTCGCAGCGATCGACCAGCAGCAGGCCCGCATCGTGGAGCTGCGCTACTTCGGCGGCTGCACGGTGGACGAGGTGGCGACGGTTCTCGAGATCGGCAAGCGCACCGTCGATCGCGACTGGCAGGCGGCGCGGGCGTGGCTCTTCGATCGACTGCAGGAGGGCGGCGCGAGCGCGGCCGGCGACGGCCCTTCCGGCGGCGGAGCGGCGCGTGGCGACTGACGTTCCGTACTCGGCTCGAGCGCTGGCGATACTCACTCGCGCACTTGGCGCGGAACCATCGGAGCGCGAGGCGATCGTGCGCGACGCGTGCGCCGGCGATCCGGCGCTGCAGGCGCGCGTGGAACGACTTCTGGCGGCGACGAAGCGAAGCGAGGGATTCCTCGAGACGCCGGCGATCGCGGAGCGTTCAAGGATTCGCGCCGGCGCGCCGCGCGCCGCCGGCGCGCCCGACGCGGTCGGCGACTACCTGGTGGTCGGCGTGCTGGGCGTCGGCGGCATGGCCACGGTCTACGAAGCGGTGCAGGAGAATCCGCATCGGCGCGTGGCGATCAAGGTGCTGCACCAGACGCTCGGCCACACCGACGCGGTGCTTCGATTCCGACTCGAGGCGGAAACGCTCGCCAGATTGCGGCATCCCGGCATCGCGCAGATCTACGAGGCGGGCGTGGCGCCGCTCGGCGATTCCAAGCCGTCGCCGTTCTTCGCCATGGAGCTGGTGCCGAACGCGCTGAGCATCACGGCCTACGCGGAGAAGCACGCGCTGCCGCTTCGCGAGCGGCTGGAGATGTTCGCCTCCGTCTGCGACGCGGTGCTGCACGGCCACCAGCTCGGCGTCATCCATCGCGACCTCAAGCCCGCGAACGTGCTTGTCGGACCGGACGGGCGAGCGAAGGTCATCGACTTCGGCATTGCGCGGCGAAGCGGCCCCGACGCGCCGGCGGTGACCGCCGAGTCCGATTCGCGCCGGCTGATCGGCACGCTCAATGCGATGAGTCCCGAGCAGTGCGTCGATCCCTCGGGAATCGACGTGCGCTCCGACGTCTATTCGCTCGGCGTGATCCTCTACGAGCTGGTCACGGGGCGCCGGCCGCACGATCTGTCGCGCTGCTCGATTCCCGAGGCGGTGCGGATCATCGTGGAGCAGGAGCCGGAGCGCGCCGGCGCCATCCGGGCCGAGGCCGCCGGCAGCCTCGACGCGATCATCGCGATGGCGATGGCGAAGGAGCGGGATCTGCGTTACGTCGGCGTTGGAGCGCTCGCCGCGGACGTTCGACGACTCCTTGCCGATCGTCCCGTCGAGGCGAGAACGGCCTCGTTCCTGGAGCAGGCGCGACTCTTCGCGCGCCGCAATCGAGCCCTGACGATCTCGATCTCCGCGATCGTGGTGCTCTTCGTCGGCGGCGTGATCGTCTCCACCACGTTCGGCGTGCTCGCGTCGCAGGCGCGGGACGAAGCGCTCCAGCGCGAACACGACCTGGAGATCGTGACGGCGTTCCAGGAGTCCATGCTCGCCGACCTCGACGCGTGGTCGATGGGAGATCGATTGAAGTCGTCGCTGGCGTCGGCGGTGGCGAGATCGTTCGAGCAGGACGAAGCGGCGCAGGCGGCGGAGCAGTGGTCGCAGCTCACGGCGGGCGTGAACTTCACCAATCTCGGCCTCCAATCGCTCAACGAGAGCGTGCTGCAACGATCGAGGCGCTCGATCGACGAGCGCTTCGCGGAACAGCCGGCGATTCGAGCGAGGCTTCTCCATCGGCTCGCCGCCACGATGAGCGCGCTCGGTCTGCGCGCGGATGCGGAGAAGGCGGCGCGAACGGCGTACGAGCTTCGTCGCGATCACCTGGGCCCGGACCACGAGGAGACGCTGCTTTCACTCGGCACGCTCGGGAGCATCGTCTCCACGATCGGTCGATACGATGAGGCGATCGGACTGCTCACGGAAGCGCACGAGCGCTCCGAGCGGACGCTTGGCGCCGAGCACGCCGCCACGCTTCGCGCGGATTTCCAACTGGCGGGCGCCCATCGCCGTCGCGGCGACCAGGAGGAAGCGGAGCGGCGCTGGATGCGAACGCTGGAGTCGCAGCGACGCGTGCTCGGCGACGATCACGCCGACACGCTTCGCACGCTCAGCAACGTCGGGCTGCTCCACGCGATCAAATGGCGCTTCGCCGATGCGGAGCGCTGCTGGCGCGAAGTGATCGAACGACGGCGACGAACGCTCGGCGAGAATCATCCGGAGCTGAAGGCGCCGCTCAGCAATCTCGGCATGCTTCTCATCGACCTCGGTCGCTTCGACGAGGCGAAGCCGCTGCTCGAGGAAGCGCTCGCGTCGGATCGGCGCCGACTGGGCGACACCCATCCGTCGACGCTGGTGGCGATGGCGCAGCTTGCTTCGCTCCATCGCGAATCCGGGAACATTGCCGCGGCCGAACTGCTGCAGTCCGAATGCGTCGAAGGGCGCCGAGTCTCGCTCGGTCCCGAGCATCACGACACGCTTCGCGCGGCGGTCTTCCTGGCGACGCTGCGCGGATTGCTGGGTCATCGCGAGCAGGCGGAGGCGGAGATTCGCCGACTCATGGAAGTGCAGCGGCGCGTCGTGGGCGAGCGGAGCCCCGAGTTC
>VGXK01000036.1 GCA_016873355.1 Phycisphaerae bacterium
CCAGGTCGGCGGGCATCCCCTCCTCTATCGGCACGCGAGAGCGGTTCCTCCTCATTCGTAGCGATCTGGCGGGCTGCGCCTGAGTCGTCACCGCTCGAGGTTCGAGAACTCCCGGCCTGCGGGAAAGATCGGCATGCCGGTCGTCTCGCGTGCGGATCGCCGGTAATACTCGGGGTATGAAAACGGCGATCTCCATTCCCGACTCGGTCTTCAAGCAGGTCGAGCAGTTCGCGCGACGGTCGAAATGGTCGCGAAGCCGAGTGTTCGCCGTGGCCGCCGCGGAGTTCCTCGCCCGCCGATCTCCAGACGCCATCACGGAAGCGATGAACAAGGTCTGCGACGAGTTGGGCTCGACGATCGATCCGTTCGTGGAGCGCGCTGCACGCCGCCGGCTCAAGGAGACACCCTGGTGAGGATCGCCCGCGGGGATGTCTGGTGGGCTGATCTGGACGAACCTTCAGGAAGCGAACCTGGACTCCGGCGCCCGGTGGTGGTCGTGCAGTCCGATTCCCTCAATGAGAGCCGCCTTGCGACCGTGATCTGCGTGCCGCTGACTTCGAGTCAATCTCAAGCGCGCGCGCCAGGCAATGTCGTGCTCCCCAGATCGGCGACGCAGCTGCCGCTCGACTCGGTGGCGAATGTGTCGCAGATCGTAACCCTCGACAGGTCCGAGCTCGACGAGCGGGTTGGGCGCGTGCCCCCGCGCCTGCTCGATCTCATTCTCGCCGGCCTCGATGTCGTGCTCGGGCGCTGAGTCAATCGCACCGGCCGACGGGCACGCCCCCGCCGTCAGGCGCTGAGCGCCTTCTTGATCGTGTCGATGACCTTCTGCTCCTCGCTGCTCGTGCTCTTGAAGATGCCGAAGAGCCCGCCGCTCGACTCGGCGACGCTGTCGGCGAACTTGAGCAGGTCGTTGCGAAAGGTGTCGAGCTCGGCCGCGGTGAGCTTCGTTCGGAGCTGCCCCGCGTAGAGCTTCCACACGGCGCGGGCGTTGTCGGTCGGCCCCTTGCGGATCCAGTCGCCCAGCCGCTCGAACGCGGCGCTGTCGCGCGGAATGCCCGACTTCTGGGCCGCCGCCTCGATCGCCTTCACTTCGGTGGCGTCCACCTTGCCGTCGGCCCACGCGATCTCCACGAGCGGATAGAGCTTGAACGCCGAGAGCAGCTCCTTGCGATCGATGACCGCCATGAGACGATCGATCGCGGCTTCGTCGGTGACGCCGGTGAGTTTCTTGAGCTCCTCGCGCGAGTGCTTCTTGTCGAAGACGCCCTTGAGCTTGGACACCATCTCGGCGTCCTTGTTGCGGAAGTACCCCTCCTCGTAGCCGGCGCGGCGTTCGTCGAGTGCGTCATGGCCGAATGTCATGTCGATTCTCCGTTCGGGGAGCGAACGGAGGATGGTACCGCCGACTCCTTGGCGGCGAGTCGCCGATGCTTGTCGAGGTACTTCATGACGGTGGTCATGTAGGTGGCGTGGCTCCAGGTGAGCGGGCTCACGGAGATCGGCGCGCCGGTGTGCGGGTCGTACTGCTCGGCGAGCACGCCGGCCGGCGTCGCCCGCGCCAGCGTCCACTCGAGGTACGGCAGCGCTTGCCGCAGCTCGTCGAGCGTGGTCGCCTTCATCACGAGCCAGAGCGCGTACCAGAGCGTGCAGACCACCCACGGATTGCCGGGCACGCTCTCGAGATCGTGATGCTCCACGCGGTGGTACTGGTCGCGCTCGTAGCGCGCGATTCCGCCGATCGGCGTGCGCACGGTGAGTCGTTCGCGCAGCGTCTCCATGTGCGAGACGACGCGCGGGTCGTCCGCGTCGAGCGCGCCGAAGAGCGCGAGCGACACCGCGCTCGAGTCGAGCGTGAAGTCGAGGTGGTAGCCGCCGTCGTCGTTCGAGGTGGCGCAGCGGGCGAAGAGCCCGCGCCCCGGGTCCCACATGTGGCGCAGCAGCGCGTGCCGCATCTGCTCGGCCGCTTCGCCGAATTCGGCGGCTCGATCGAGCGCGCCCATGTCCTGCGCGAATCGGCTTCCCGCGTGGAGCGCGCCGATCGTGGCGGCCACCGTGAAGAGATGCGTGCCGCGCCGCTCCTCCCAGAGATCCCAGCTCGGCGACGGCAATCCGTTCGGATCGCGATAGCTCATGATCCAATTGCACGGATCGACCACGAGCGGGTTGTAGAGGTCCTTGATGAACTCGACATCGCGGAAGACGTCGAAATGGCGCCGCAGCGCCCACACCACGAGACTCGTCTCGTCCTGCTGGATGGGAAGCGTCTTGCGCCCGTCGATGATCCACGGATGCCAGCTCGACGCGAAGGTTCCGGTCGGGTTGTACTTGTGCAGGAAGTAGCCGTCGGGCTCGATCACCTTGCGGCAGAAGAGAAAGAAGTTTCGCGAGAGCTCGCTCTGTCCCGCGAGCACGAGCGCGTGCGCCACGAGCGCGCCGTCGCGGGGCCACATGTAGCTGTAGGTGTCTCCCGCGAAGTGCGTGATGTCGTAGTCGTTCGCGGCGATGATCGCGCCCTTGTTGTCGATCTGCGTGCGCACGACGAGCGCGGAGCGGATGAAAAGATCCCGCAGGTGCCCCGGCAGCGGCGAGTAGTCGACCGGCTCCTTGCACGCCCAGAGGCGCCAGTACGCCTCGGTGCGGTCCATCATGCGCTGCGCGCTCTTGAGTCGCACCTTGGCGTTGAGCTGCTTGAGCGTTTCGTAGTCGCGGCCCGCGGCGATCCACGACACGACCGTGGCCGTGCCCGACGGCGGCAGCGACAGCAGGAATCCCACCGTGCTGTCGACGGATCCCTGCGAAATGGCGTTGCGCGAGAGCATGCCGTCCTCCGCGTCGCGCCAGGTTCCCTCCGCTTCGTTGATGCGCTTCTGCCCGGTCGCCCAGGTGTCGACGCCCCAGGTGCGCGTGCTGCAGCCGTTGAAGAGGAAGTAGGTGTCGTCCTTGTAGTGGACGAGTCCGCCGGTGTTCGGATCGAAGTTGACCGTGTCGCCGACGGGACTCTCTCCGACCGAAATGTCCTGGTGGAGGAAAATGCGCACGTCGCGCGGACGGCCGAAGAGATCCGTCACCGCGATCTTGCGGAAGTAGACGGGACTCCAGTAGTCGACCGCGTCGTGGCAGATGAGTTCCACGCCGAGCCGTTCGTTGCGGAGCCGCACCTCCGTGACGAGCGTGTCGCTCTTGTAGCGCAGGTCGCGCTCCCATCCGGGCGAGTCGACCCACGAGAACTGCCCGTCGGCCCAGACGCCGAAGCGCTGGAGATGGCCGCAGGTGTGGTTCGGCACGCCCACATGCGGCCAGTAGAGATCACGGATGCGGTAGAGGTCGTCGAAGGCGACGAGCATCTCGCCGTTGCCGATGGGAATGTTGCGGGGCATCTGCGGGTGGCACTCCTTGCCGAAACGGTGCGCGGTCCAACCTATCTGATCGGCATAATGCCGTCGCATCATGCGAGCCGCCCCCCATTCGTTCCCGCTCTGGACCTCACCGGTGCTTGCTTCGGCGCTGCTGCTCGCCGGCTGCGGCGTGCCGCAGCACACGCTCATGGTCGCGCCGGTGATCTACGACGACGCCGGCGTCGACCCGCTGGCGCACACCGATCCGTCGAATCGCTCGACGAGCGAGGAGATCTTCTTCGTCACGAATCGTGCGCGCGATCCCGGCGACTTCGATCGACCGCTCGCCTACGGGAACGAGCCGACGAACACGCTCCAGCTCGGCATGGCGCGAGTGAGCTTCGGCGACATGATCACCTGGGAGGAACTCCACGTCGCCACGCGGAACTCCAAGCGCGAGAAGGAAATCGCGCTCAGCCTCACCGACATCTGGGAGTACGGACGCGTGCGCTTCGACGGGCACGAACGCATCGACGACCCGACCGACGGCTGGTCCGGATTCCTGGACGACATCAACGCCGAGCTCGCGGTGGCGCATTGCCCGGAAATCGTCATCTACGTGCACGGCGCGAAGGTCAACTTCTACCACGCGTGCATGTACGCGGCGCAGCTCGATCACTTCGCCGGGCGCGACGTGGTGGCGATTGCCTTCGCGTGGCCGACGCACCAGGACATCTTCCGCTACCTGACGGGTGAAGACGTCTCGCGCGGGCGCGACTCGGTCGAGCTCTTCGAGTCGATCCTGCGCCTGCTCGCGCACGAGACGACCGCGCGTCGCATCAACGTGGTCTGCTGGAGCGCGGGCGGGCGCGTCGTCTCCAGGGCGCTGGAGGACATCGGCAATTGGGACGAGAAGCTGCGCTCGCCGACGGGCGAATCGCGGCTCGGCGCCGTCGTCTTCGCGGCGCCGGATGTTCCCGTCGACGAATTCCTCGAGCGGCTGCCTTCGATTCACGAGGCGGCAGAGCGCGTGATCATCACCGCCTCCGACGACGATCTCGCCCTCTCGA
Organism: Phycisphaerae bacterium; assembly: GCA_016873355.1. Taxonomy (GTDB): domain Bacteria; phylum Planctomycetota; class Phycisphaerae; order Phycisphaerales; family SM1A02; genus VGXK01. Next base: position 4,409 of record VGXK01000036.1, read on the forward strand.
ACGCGACCTTCTTCATGGGGCACGGCCGCCGCATGGGCACGTCGATGCCGACCATGCCCGACCACGACCGCGAGGTCCTGGAGGCGCTCGAACACGTGGAGTTCGTCGATGTCTCGAGCGGCCGCGACGAGCGCGGCTTCAACATCGACGGCCACAAGTACTGGTTCACGCATCCGTGGGTGGCGAGCGATCTCATGCTCACCATCCGCACGCGCATGTCTGCTCCCCAGCGAGGTTTAGCTGCCACGAACGTGCCGAACGTCTGGAGTTTCCCCGCCGACTATCCGGAGCGGGCGAGCGCTGCCGCAAAGGCCGCGCTCGGCGGCGAGTGGTGAACGATTGAACAGACGACGGCGCGCGCTCGGCTCCCACTTTCACGAGCGCTCGCGCTGGACTTGGCGCGGAGTTGGACTACCTTCGCGCTACGCACTGCCAATCCACCTCCGAGGGTGGGGAAAGATAGGAACCGTGATGAACTTTCAAGGGTCCCTTGTCGTGCGCGCCGCGTGCGCGGCGTCGCTTCTTGCAGCACTCACCATCGGCGCATCGGCGATGGCGGGAGTCACGATCGTCGACAGAGTCTTCACGTACCAGGGCCAGCTTCGAGATGCGGGCGGTCCCATCGACGGAACCGCGAGCCTGCGCTTCCGGCTCTTCAATGCGGCGATCGGAGGCGCACAGCAGGGACCGACGATCACCGAATGCGGCGTGACGCTCGTCGACGGACTCTTCACCGTCGACCTCGACTTCGGTCCGCTGGTCTTCGACGGCAGCGAGCGATTCCTCGAGATCGGCGTGCAATCCCCCGCCGGCGATTGCGCGACCTTCACGCCGCTCACGCCTCGCCAGGAGCTGCGGCCGGCGCCGTACGCGATCCATGCGCTTGGGCCGTGGATCACCGTCGGCAACGACATCTACTACAGCGAGGGCGATGTCGGAATCGGGACGACGTCGCCGGACGCCGACATCGAGCTCTCGAAGTCGACCGACGCCACGATGCGCATCACGAGCACGGCGTTGAACGGCACTTCGCATCTCGACCTGAAGGGCGACGCACCGACGGGGCTCAGCGCGAACGCGCTCGGCTCGATCCGCTTCCTCGACGAGACGAGCGCGACACGCGCGGAGTTGTCCTCCGCGCTCGGCTTCCTCGCGAATCCGTTCAATTTCACGGTCGATGGAACGACGGAGATGGTGCTCGCATCGAACGGCAACCTCGGCGTCGGCACCACGCTCCCGGTCGCGAAGCTCCATCTCGTCGGCGGCACCGACAGCGAGCCGGCCACGGGCGGCTTCCTGATCATCGGCGCCACGAACGCCGGGAACATCTCGATGGACAACAACGAGATCATGGCCCGCAACAACGGCGCGGTGTCGACGCTCTTCGTCAACAACGACGGCGGCAATGTGAGCATGTGCAACGGCGGAGGCCAGGTCACCGTCGGTCCCATCTCCGCGGCGGCGCAGCTGTCGGTCTTCAACAGCCTCTTCGTGAACGGCGGCGCCACGCCGCGAATCGACGTCGGACCCAACGGATTCATCCTCATGGATTCGGGTGCCGACATCATCATCACCGAGGGCGGGCTCGAAGTGAACACCACGAGCGCCGGCCAGACCTTCTTCAACCGCGTCAATCCCGACGGCACGCTCGTCGGCTTCCTCAACGACGGCGCCAGCGCCGGCAGCATTTCCGTCGTCGGCAACACGGTCGTCTACGGCACGTTCACCGGAGCCCACAACGCGTGGACCGACGAAACGTTCGAGCCCGGCACGCTCGTGTCGCTCACCGGCGATCTTCGGCGCGGGCACGACGGCCCCAATTGCGAGCCGACCTACGGCATCTCGAAGACGTCGAAGGCGAACGATCCGACCTGCGGCGGCTCGTACATTATGCCGCCCGATCCGCAATCGCCGGACAGCCATCATCTTTTCGGCGCCGTCGGAAACGGCGAAATGTGGGTCGTGGACTCCGGACTCGGCGACGTTCAGCCGGGCGATGCGCTGATCTCGTCGGATGTTCCCGGCGCGGCGATGAAGGACGATCCCGCTCGATTCGCCGTCGGCCACGTGGTGGCGCGAGCCGCGGAGCCGGTGCGATGGGCAAGCGTGAAGGCGGGCGCCGACGGCACGAAGCGCGTGCTGCTCTCGGTCTTCTACGACCGCTTCGAGCGGCAGGGAGACGCGGCGGCGACTCAGGAGACGATCGAGGCGCTGCGCGCGGAGAACGACTCGCTTCGCTCGCAACTCCAGACGATCGAGGCGCGGCTCGCCACGATCGAGGCGCGCATCACGGGAGGTGCGCGATGACGCGATCGATCCGTCTCGCCGGCGCCGCGGCGCTCCTCGGCGCGGCGATGCTCGGTCTCGTGCACGCGGCGCCGATGGGCCGCGGCGAATTCGACCTCTCGTGGCACACCGTCGACGGCGGCGGCGAGACATTCTCCACTGGAGGTGGATTCACGCTCGGCGGCACGATGGGACAGCCGGACGCCGGCAAAGTCATGAACGGCGGTCCGTTCCAGCTCGTCGGAGGATTCTGGCCGGCGGCGACATCGGGAGCGCTCTTCCGCTGCACCGCCGATCTGAACGACGACGGCCAGGTCGACGGCGACGACCTCGGCACGCTGCTTGGCCAATGGGGTCCGTGCAACGCATGCACGGCGGACTTCAATGGCGACGGCCAAGTGGACGGCGACGATCTCGGCACGCTGCTCGGCCAGTGGGGTCCCTGCCCGTAGGGACACGGCGCGCCGGCAACCGAGTCGACCGTCGTCGACGGCGCGACTTACACGACGCTCGTCGCCACCGCATCAGAGGGGGTCGGTGGCGACGAGCTCTTTCAAGCCTTGAACGCACAGATTCTCGGCGCGCCGGTGTCGCCGCGGTTCTTCGTGTGCGATGCGACGCTCGGTCACGCGGTGAGCACGCCGAGCGCCGCCGTCACTTGCGCTCGCCGAAGAGCAGCGCCACGCGGAAGACCATCTTGAGCGCCTCGTAGTAGATCCACGCGAGCGTCACGACGAGGCCGAAGGAGAGGAACCACTCCATCGACTTGGGCGCCCGATGCTCGACCGCGGCCTCGATCTGCCCGAAGTCCATGACGAGCGTCAGCGCCGCGACGACGAGGATCGCCGCGTTCAGTCCGAGCCCGATGAGCGCGGGCGTGCCTCCCTCGAGCGCCGAGCCGATCGAGATGAACGGCATCTGGATGTTGAAGAACGAGAGAATGAACGAGATCAGGTAGACCACCGCGATCCCGCCCACCAGGCTCGTCACGATCGCGTTGAACATCTTCGTCGGTCGCAGGATGCCAGCCCGGTAGAGGGCCAGCGTTGCGAGCGTCACGCCAGCCGTGACCACGAACGCCTGCAGCGCCAAGCCTCCCGCCGCGGTCGAGAGGCCCCGCGCCACGAGGATCGACTCGAGCTGGAACGAGAGCGATCCCAGGAAGCAGCCCTGCGCGATCGAGTAGATAAACGCGACGGGCGCCGACACCGCCGGCTTGCGCCACAGAGTGAAGAAGAGCACGAGCGACACCAGGCCCGAAGCGCCCCAGAAGAGCACGGCCAGCCCCGGATTCGCGCTCGTCATGCTGTACGCGATCGCGCCCGCGACGACCGCGGCGCCGACCAGGATCGAGGTCTTGTTGATGACGCCGACCACGGTGGCCGTGTTCGGTGCAGCCTCCGCTTCCTGCATGACTTGACCGAGGTGCTCGTTCGCCAGAACCGGGTTCGATGATTGAAGTGCAAGCATGGTGTGGTGACCTCCGGGGTGCCCGTGATCTTATCGGCTGCCGACCGTACCGGGCGATCGTCGACTCGGTTCGTCGGAGGGCCGATCGTCTTGCGATTCCGCGAACGCCGAAAACCCGTTCTTCCTTCGTCCTTCGCGCAGCACGAACTCGACTTCGACGGACCGCGAACGCATTCTGCCCGATAGATTGGAACGGGGTCGAATGGAATCGGCTCCCAATCGCATGCCGACGCACGCCCGGTCGGCGCCACACGGCGGTCACAGGGGAACACATCTTGAAGAGCACGGCCCATCAGGACCCGTCCCGAACCCAGCCGCAACCCCGGAAGACGCAGAGCCAGTCGACGCACAAGCACTTCGTGCTCGACACGAACGTGCTCCTCCACAACCCCAGTTCGATCTTCAAGTTCGAGGAGCACGAAGTCGTCATCCCGCTCCAGGTGATCGAGGAGCTCGACGCCTTCAAGAAGAACAACGACGAGACCGGGCGCAACGCGCGATCGGTCATCCGTTCGCTCGACAAGCTGCGATCGATCGGTCGCCTCTTCGAAGGCGTCGTCTGGAACGAGCAGGGCGGAACCGTGCGCATCGAGCGCTGCGACCGCAACACGCCCTTCGCGCTCGATCTCGACATCAGCGACAACCGCATTCTCGGCGTGGCCCACCAGCTCCACGCCGCGGGCAAGCGCACGATCTTCATCTCCAAGGACATCAACGCGCGCGTGAAGTGCGACGCGCTCGGCATCGCGAGCGAGGATTTCGAGGCCGACCGCGTCGACGCCGACTGGCTCTACTCCGGCTACGCGGTGGTGCAGGCGCCGGGCTCGATCATCGACGAGCTCTACGACGAGCGCCAGCTTCCGCTCGAGCGGCTCGACGGCCTTGCGGTGAAGACGCCGGACGGTCACGAGCAGATGGTTGCGAACCTCGTGCCGAATCAATTCCTCGTGCTGCACGACGCGGTGGACGAGGGTCACTCGGGCCTTGCGCGCGTGCTCGCCGACACGGGACATCTCATTCCGGTCACGGGTCCGCGCAAGCCGGTCTACGGCGTGATGGCGCGAAACGTGCAGCAGACGATGGTGCTCGACCTGCTGCTCGACGACGAGATCAAGTTGTTGTCGCTCATCGGACCCGCGGGCACGGGCAAGACGCTGCTGGCGATCGCGGCCGGCATGCAGAAGGTGTTCCGCGAGGAACGCTTCGACAAGCTGCTCGTGGCGCGGCCAATCATGCCGCTCGGGCGCGACATCGGCTACCTGCCTGGCGACAAGGACGAGAAGCTCTCGCTCTGGATGCAGCCCGTCTTCGACAACGTGGCCTACCTGCTCTCCACGCGCGGCGGCGGCGGAACGGACGCGGACAGCAAGTCCGCGGAAACACGCATGGATCAGCTGGTGGCCGGCGGCAAGCTCGTCATGGAGCCGCTCACCTACATCCGCGGCCGCAGCATTCCGCACCAGTTCATGATCGTGGACGAGGCGCAGAACCTTTCGCCGCACGAAGTGAAGACGATCGTCTCGCGCGTCGGCGATGGAACGAAGATCGTGCTCGCCGGCGACATCGGGCAGATCGACAATCCCTATCTCGACGCCGCGAGCAACGGCCTTTCGCACCTGATCGAGCGCATGAAGGGACAGCGCATCGCCGGCCATGTGACGCTCTCGAAGACCGAGCGCAGCGAACTCGCGAGCCTGGCGGCGGAGATCCTCTGAATTCGGCGCGCTCGCCGGCCTTCGCAGGCGCCGTCTTCCACTGGGTGATTCCGGCGAGGGTCGTCGTCGCAGCGGCGACGAGGCTCCTGGATCTTCTCGTCACTCATGGCTGCCTGGAGTGCCGAGTCGCGCCTCGCGCGGCGATCGTCGATAGCCTGCGGCCATGCCGCGAACGGGTCGAACACGCGCGGGACGACGACGCGCGGGGGCCAATGCGCAAGGACACGCGCAACGCGGCGCGCCCGTACGCACGCTCGCCGATCTCGCGAGCGCCGTGGAGCGACTCTCGCCTTGCCGACTGGCCGCGGAATGGGATCGCACGGGGGTGCTGATCGGCGATTCAGGGGACCCCGTCTCGCGAGTGCTGCTCACGATCGATCTCACGGAGGCAGTGCTCGACGAAGCGAGGGATCGCGACGGCGCCGGTCGCGGCACCGGCGCCCGTACCGGCCCCCGCGCCCGCGCCGTTCGCGGGACCGCCGTCGTGGCGTATCACCCGCCGATCTTCGAGCCGCTCGCGAACCTGGCGGCCGACGAGCCGCGCGGACGGATTGTCCTGCGCGCGGCGCGCGAGCTCGCGGGCGTGATCTCGCCGCACACGGCGCTCGACGCGGTCGCCGGCGGCGTCAACGACTGGCTCGCCGAGGGAATCGGCGCGGGCGTGCTTTCGCCGATCGAGCCCGCGAGCGCCGCGCCGAGCGGCGAAGCCTTCCTGGTCTGCACCAAGACCCCTCGCATCGCGCTCGACGCCGTGCGCGACGCAATGTCGCTCGCCGGCGCGGGACGCATCGGCGCGTATTCGCGCTGCTCGTTCGAGATCCAGGGCGAGGGCACCTTCCAGGGCGATGCGTCGACGAATCCCGCGGTCGGTTTCGCGCGCCGGTTCGTGCGGGCGCCGGAGGTGAAGCTCGAGATGGTTTCGTCCGCGGCGGTGCTGCCCGCCGCGCTCGCGGCGCTTCGCACGGCGCATCCGTACGAGGAGCCGGCGATCGAAGTGCTGCCGCTGGCGCCGCGACCGAGCATTCGCGAAGGCCAGGGCCGAGTGCTCGAACTGCTGCGCCCCACCACGGCGCCGGAAATCGCGTCGCGGCTGGCGCGGCACCTGCGGCTTCCGCGAGGTTCGATCGAACTCGTCGAGGCG
>VGXK01000037.1 GCA_016873355.1 Phycisphaerae bacterium
TGGAGCCCGACGATGCCACACGAAGTCGCAGCCCGCCAGATCGCACCGAATGAGGAGGAACCGCTCTAAGGGCGAGGCATGCCCTGCGCCGCGTGAATCGCCAGCAGCGTGAACGACCAGAGCGGCGGAGTCAGACTCACCGCGACCGCAAGCCACGCCACGCGCTTCGCCGTGCGCACGCGCCGCCGCGCGATCCATTCGCAGGCGATCACCACGACGAGCACGAGTCCGTACTTGAGTCCCACCGCGCCCATGAATCCCCAATGCTGGATGAGCAGCGCCGCGACGGGATTGAGTTCGGCGCCGCCGCGCCGCTCGAGGATGTGCCAGGTGAGCACCACGTCGAGCGTCGAAAAGAGCACGAACCACACGTACGCGTCCTGGAAGCGCATCGGCGGAAGGCTTCGCCAATGCACTCGATCTTCCGCGGATCCGTCGCTCATCGGCGTTCAGATCAATGGGTCGTGCGACGGAAGGTTGTGCGCGGGCGCGGTGTTGAGCGGAACCACCTTGCGTGTCTGCACGCGACGCGCCTCATCGTCGTTCGCATGATCGCTGTGGCATGACGCCTTGGCGCCCGCGTCGGCGCCGACCGAACGGCGCGTCTTCGCCGCGAGCCGGTGAATCTCCTCCGGCGAGAGCACGCCTCGCTTCTCGAGGATCTCGCGCTGCTCGGGCGTGAGCGCCGCGGAGCGCACGGGCTTGTCGCGCCGATACTCCTCGCTCTTGCCGCTGGCGAACTCGGTGATCTCCTTCGAGATGCGCACGCTGCACCAATCGTGGCCGCACATGGCGCAGAAATCCGTGTCCACATCGAGATCCTCGTCGTGATACGCCCGCGCCGTGTCGGGATCGAAGCTCAGCTCGAAGTGCTTCTCCCAGTTGAGCGCCGCGCGAGCCTTCGTGAGCTCGTCGTCGCGATCGCGCGATCCCGGGATGCCGAGCGCCACGTCCGCCGCGTGCGCGGCGATCTTGTACGCGATGCATCCCTGCTTCACGTCGTCCTTCTTCGGCAGGCCCAGGTGCTCCTTGGGCGTCACGTAGCAGAGCATGCTCGCGCCGTGGTAGGCGGCGGCGGTCGCGCCGATCGAGCTCGTGATGTGGTCGTACCCCGGGAACATGTCCGTCACGAGCGGACCGAGCACGTAGAAGGGCGCGCCGTGGCAGAGTCGTCGCTCGAGCTTCATGTTGAACTCGATCTGATCGAACGGCACGTGTCCCGGCCCCTCGATCATCACCTGCACGCCCATGCGCCACGCGCGCTCGGTGAGCTCGCCGAGCGTGGCGAGTTCCGCAAGCTGCGCCGCGTCGGTCGCGTCGGCGAGGCCGCCGGGGCGCAGGCCGTCGCCGATCGAGAAGGTCACGTCGTGCCGCCGCATCACTTCGCAGATGCGCTCCCAGCCGTCGTACATCGGATTCTGCCTGCCGTGCACGAGCATCCACTTGGCGAGCAGGCTGCCGCCGCGGCTCACGATTCCGATCAGGCGATCCTTGATGAGCGGCAGGTGCTCGCGCAGCACGCCCGCGTGGATCGTGAAGTAGTCGACGCCCTGGCGAGCCTGGTGCTCGAGCGACTCCAGGATGATCTCGATCGAGAGCTCTTCGAGCCTTCGTCCGATGATCATCGAGTAGATCGGCACCGTTCCGATCGGCACGGTCGATTCGCGCACGATCGCCTCGCGGCAGGCATCGAGATCGCCGCCGGTCGAGAGATCCATGACCGTGTCGGCGCCCCAGCGCTCGGCCCAGCGCAGCTTCTCCACTTCCTCCTGCGTGCCGCTCGAGATGGGCGAGGCGCCCATGTTCGCGTTGATCTTGGTGCGACTCGCGCGCCCGATCGCCATCGGGTCGAGGCGATACCCAAGGTGCGTGCGGTTCGCGGGAATCACCATGCGTCCCGCGGCCACTTCGTCGCGGACCTGCTCGGGCGAAAGGTGCCCTTCGCGTTCGGCGACTCGCCGCATCTGCGGCGTCACGACGCCGAGCCGCGCGAACTCGAGCTGCGTGACGGGCTCGAATCCGGGCGGCGGCACCGCGCGGAGGAACTCGCCGATCTCCTGGTGATTGTGGCCCTTGCACGCGGTCGCGTGCGCCGACCGGGCGTCGCCTCGCGGCGAAACACTCGCCACCGCCTCGATCGACCATCCCTCGGGAAGGAAGTCCCACGCCGTGAATGCGCTCGGCGCCGGCATGCCCGGCGTGTCGGGCGACGCGAACGCGCGCATTCCGCCGAGCTCGGGCGCGCGCGCGAAACTGCCGGGCGTCGTTCCCTGCGCGGAGGAAGAGGGATTCATGGCGCCGTGCCGCGGCAGCGCCCAGGGCGCCGACCCCGCGCGTCCCGTGACTCCCGGCACGATCTCCGCGGAGGCTGCGCCGCCGCGCTCATGACGATCTCGTTGCATCTTCATGCCTGCTCTCGCATTCCCTACGCCGGTGCGAACCGGATCAGGTTCCACGGGTACTTCTCAGCGACCGAGACGATCCGGCCGCGCCCCGAGCGAACGGTGCGATCGTATCACCTGCATCGATGGCGCCACCGAGGTCGATGCTGCGGTCCTTTCTCCACGGCTATGCTTTCGCGATCCGAATCTGGGGTTGGGCGCGCGGGGGCCGGAGGCACGACGGAGGTGCCGTCGCGGTGAGATAGGTTCTTGCGAGGAAGACGCACGCCATGCTGACGAGTCCCCCCCGATACACGCGGCCGGATCTGCCGCCGCTCGACGACGCCGATCGCAAGCTGATCGAGATCCTGGTCGCCGACGGTCGCGCCAGCGGCCGCAGGCTTGCCGCCGAGACGGGATTGAGCGAAGCGAACGTGAGTCGCCGCCTGGCTCGCCTCACCGAGGAGCAGACGATCCGCATCCGCTGCTGGGTGCCGCCGCAGTTCCTCGGGCTCTCGTTCCAGGCGATCCTGATGCTGCGCGTGGCGGGCGATCACGCTCGAATCGCGGATCGAATGCGCCGAAGCGGCAGCATGGCCTGGATCACCGGCACCTTCGGTCTCTACGACCTCGTGGCGTACTGCTGCGTGGACAGCGCAAGCACCATGCTCACGGTGATCGACGAGTGCGTGCTCGGGCAGGAGGGCGTGCGCTCCGCCACGCTCGCGCCGATCCTCGAGTTCTACACGCCGGTCTTCCGCATCGCGCCGGGCGAACAGAATCGAGCCGGCGCGCGAGGCGCCGCCGGCGCCGGCGAGGCGCCGCGACCGCTCGACGAGACGGATCTCGCGGTCATTCGCGAACTCCAGCGCGACGGGCGCCTCAGCTACGCGGATCTCGCGCAGCTCGTCGGCATCAGCGCCACGAGCGCCGCCGACCGCTTCCGTCGCCTGACGAACGACGGCATCGTCGACATCGTGACGTTCGTCGATCCGCCTCGCATCGGCTTGATGGTGTCGGGCGCGTTCCTGATCTGCGCGTCGGGACCCATGCGCGAACTCATGCGACGACTCGGCGAATGTCCCGAGCTCACCTTCTTCACCGTGCTCGCCGGCGAGCACGCCGGCTATGTCGCGTTCAACTGCACGAACGAGGCGTGCTACGAGGCGCTGCGAAGCCGCATTCTCGCCACGAAGGGCGTGCAGGACGTGCGCCCGCTGCTCTTCTCCACGCTCCACCACGAAAGCGTCGTGTGGGGGAAATCGGATGGCGACGGGCACGGCGCGGCGACGATGCACCGTTCGAATCCGCCCTCGCCGGCGCGGGCGCGCGCCTGATCCATGCCCACGGCGCCGATCCGAGAATTCGCCGCGACGATCGAGTCGATTCGCGCCGCGGCGAAGCGGATTGCGCCGTACGCGCATCGAACGCCGGTGCTGACGAGCCGCACGCTCGACGAGCGCACCGGCCGTTCCCTCCACTTCAAGTGCGAACTCTTCCAGCGCGTGGGCGCGTTCAAGTTCCGCGGCGCCTGCAACGCGGTCATGAAGTTGCCCGACGAGGTCGCCGCGCGGGGCGTGGTGACGCACTCCTCCGGCAATCACGCGCAGGCGTTGGCGCTCGCGGCGCAGCTTCGAGGCATTCGCGCGCACGTGGTCATGCCTGCGGACTCGGCGGCGGTCAAGAAGATCGCGGTGCAGGGCTACGGCGCGGAAGTGATCGAGTGTCGTCCCACGCTCGCCGATCGCGAGAAGGTCGTCGCCGAGGTCGCCGCACGAACGGGCGGCACGCTGATTCCGCCTTTCGACCATCCCGACGTGATCGCGGGCCAGGGAACGATCGCGGTCGAATTGCTCGAGCAGGTTCCGGATCTCGACGCGATCGTCGTGCCCGTCGGCGGCGGCGGCATGATCTCGGGCGTCGCGATCGCGGCGAAGTCGATCAAGCCCACGATCAGGGTCTACGGCGCCGAACCCACCGCGGTCGCCGACGCCGCGCTCGGCAAGCGCACCGGCAAGCTCGAGAAGGCCACGGAGAAGCCGACCATCGCGGACGGCCTTCGCACCTCGCTCGGTGAACTGACATTCCCCGTGGTGCAAGCGCTCGTCGACGAGATCCTCACCGTCGACGAGCACGAGATCGTCGCGGCGATGCGGCTCGTCTGGGAGCGCATGAAGATCCTCATCGAGCCGAGCGCCGCCGTCGGCGTCGCCGCGGTGCTCAAGTCGCCGCCGCGCGAGTGCAGGATCGGCATCATTCTCTGCGGCGGCAACGTGGATCTCGACGCGCTGCCGTGGCATTCGCCTCGCTGAGGCGGCGCCGCGCGCCGGCTCCGGCAGCCCCTCCCGGCTCAAACACTCGGTCGCGATGCGCAGCGCGAAGCGCGCAGCGGCATCGCGGCGATTCAGAGAGCCGCGAAGCCAGCCCGAGTGTCTGAGCCGAAAATGGCTGCCGGAGCCGACGCGCGGATCGAATCAGCGTCGCGACGCGGGCGACCGCTCCGCGATCAACTCCACTGGCCGAGCAGCTCGCCGAGATCGTCGCCGTCGACGATGCCGTCGCCGTTGAAATCGGCTTCGCACTCGGGGCACGCGCCCCATTGGCCGAGCAGCGTGCCGAGATCGTCGCCGTCGACGACGCAGTCGTCGTTGAAATCGGCTTCGCACTCGGGGCACGCGCCCCATTGGCCGAGCAGCGTGCCGAGATCGTCGCCGTCGACGACGCAGTCGTCGTTGAAATCGGCGGGCGGTCCCTGCGGCACGCCCGGACCGCTCAATTCCGCGCCGAGCGCGAAGGTGAGCGTGCCGTCGCTGAAGGTCCCGCTCACGAGCAGATGCGCCGTGCCGCCCGGCGGCAGGATCGTGGGCAGATCGAACGGCTGATCGACGATCTGCTGACCCGCGATCGGGACGACGATCTCGGTCTCGGGAATGTCGAGCGAGACGACGGCCGTGTATCCGCCCTGAAGCGACGGCTGCAGCTCCGCCACCATCGGAAGCACGACCGGCGTCGGATCGCCGACGATCACCTGGTCGAGCACCGTCGCTTCGAACACGAGATCGACCGGAAGCGCGGCGGTGAGAATCAGCGCGCCGCCTTCGCCCGGCGTGATCACGCCCGCGGCCGGCGCGGTCTGCACGGCGTTCACCGCCGTGATCTCTCCCGCCGGAAGCGGCAGCGTCAGGTTCGTGACGCCGAAGAACACGGAGTTCGGGCTGATCGTGTGGAAGGTCGGCCAGGTGATCGTGAGGCTGATCGTCAGCGGCGCCGGGTCGCCGTGGATGAGATCGAGCGCGCCGCAGTCGACGATCGCGCCGCCCATGCCGTCCTCCTGCATGCAGAAGACGAAGACCGGCTGCTTCTGCGGAAACTCGATCGTCGTGTTCGGCTTGATCGTCGCCGTGTACGCGATCGGATTGTTCCCGCTGCTGCAGCAGATGCCCGGCCGAGTCTGCGTGCCGGTCGGATTGTTCACCGCGTCGTGATTGCCCTTGAAGGTTCCCGCGAGCGGAAGCGACATCGACATGCTCAGCGCATCGTTCGGCGACGCCATGAGCTCGAAGTGCGTGACGCACTGCGCCGAGGCTGCGCTCGACAGGACCGTGGACGCGACGACGACGACGATCTTCATGAATCTCCTCCTGGCGCTGCGCGCCCGGCGCGAAGCGGTCCGGGCAAGGTATCACCAGGCGCGGCGAAGTCGAAGATCAGCCCGTCCAGTTGCCGAGCAAGGTCCCGAGATCGGACCCGTCGACGACGCCGTCGCAATCCAGATCGCCTTCCGGGTTGGGTCCCCAGAACCCCAGCAGCGTTCCGAGATCCGAGCCGTCGACCGTTCCGCTGCCGTCGAAATCGCCGGGAATCTCGCCGTGCGGACACGAGAACGCGACCTGCCAGTCCACGCCGAAGTAGCCGGGCACGATCGGCGGGTCCTTCGGATCCGGCGGATTGCGCGGGTCGATCTCCTCGCAGGGTTGACCGTTCAGGACGAGCCGCTCGGCGATCCCCAGCATGATCACCGCGTGGTAGTCGCCGGGTTCGAGGCATCGTTCGATCACCGTCGTGGCGCAGTCCAGGCTCGACGAGTCCACGATCGTTCGAAGTCCGCCGTCGCAGGGACCCTCGAGCAGGAGCAGCCGCATCGGGAACTCGGCGCTCGCTTCCAGGCGCACGCGTCGAGGCGCGTCGAGCTCGAAGCTCAGCCAGTCGAGATCGCGCGGCGCGCTCGAGGTGCAGGTGCCGTGGCGTCGATCGCCGCAGCCGAGTTCGATCCACGCCGAAATGCCGCCGACCGCGGGGGCGCAACCCTGGTTGAAGCGCTCGTAGCACGGCTCGCCTTCCGAAACGGACTCCGGCGGCGGCGGCGGAAGCGCGCACGCGTCGAGGTCGCAGAAGAGCAGCGCTTCCGCCACGCAGATCCCGTCCCATCGGCTGTTGTGGCAATACGGATCGAGGCGCCCCACGCGCTCGCAGCAGGCCTCGTCGTCGCAGGCGCGGGTGGGATGCGAAACGAAGCACGATCCCGCGCTCGGACAGACGAGACCTTCGCAGAGCAGCCCCTCGTTGAAGACGCAGACCTCGTCCCAGGCAACGGTGCAGCAGACGGGATCGAAGTTGCAGACCGCCTCGCAGCAGTCCGGCGTGTAGCAGCCGAGCCCGCCGTGCGGCTCGTTGCAGGCGCCGGCGCCGGGACCGCACGCCTCGAAGCCGCCCGCGATTCCGCCCTCGCCGCTCGAGGCGCGGCGACGAGCGCCGCGAAGCGGCGACGGGACCTCGACGCCCGCGCCGGTCGGCGTCGGCGCGAGCGCAGGATGATCGCCGAGCGCCTGCGCCACGGCGATCGCTCCGCGCGGCAGGGCTCGATCGACCGCGAGACGAAGCGAGGCGGAGACCTCGTCGTCGCGCGAGTGTGCCGGCCCCGGCGATCGTTCGTCGATCGCAACGGCGCGCGAGCGATCGAGCTCGTCCGCGCTCGACTGCTCTGCCACACCGCCTCCGCAGCCCTCGAGTTCCGGGGTGGCGTTGCGGAAGACGGAGATGCGATTGCCCGGGAAGTCCGAGACGACGAGATCGGGACGGCAGTCGCCGTTCATGTCGGCCACCGCCACGTGCCGCGCGAAGTTGCCGAGGGAGAGTTCCTGCACGACCTTGAAGTCCGGATGCGGAAGGCCGCCGAGGTTCTCGAGCACGATCACCTGCCCGGGCAGGGCCGTCGTCAGCACGAGATCGCGATCGCCGTCGAGATCGAGGTCGGCCACGGCGCAGGACCAGCCGAAGCCCCCGGTCGTTGCGGGAACCGTCCATCGATCGGCGAGCCCGCCGGCGCCGTCGTTGAGGAAGATGAGCACGGATTGCGGCTCCGCGACCGTGAGCCCCGCGATCGCCAGATCGAGCGTCCCGTTGCCGTCGATGTCGCCGATCGAACCGAGCAGCAGGCCAGGACGCTCCTCGCCCACGAGCGGCGGACGCCAGTCGACCGCCTCGCCGAAATCGGCGTCGTCGGTTCCGCGCACGAGGCGGACGATGCCGCCGCCGTTCACGCTGATCCAGGTGTCTTCGCTGCCGTCGCCGTCCGCGTCCGCGCGACCGAGCCACTGCGGCAGCGGGATTCCCGCGACCCAGGGGCCGACGAACTGCCACGGACCGGCGGCCAGCGTGCCCGGCCCGCTGCCCTCGAGCGTGACGCGACGCAGCGTCGAGTTCTGATGATTGAGAACCAGGATCGAACGCCGACCGTTTTCATCGACGCCCTCGATGGCGACGGCGCGCGCGTCGCGGCCCGTCTCGATCGTCTCGTTCGGGCCGAAGCTGAAGCCGCCGAGTCCGCGTCGCAGCGCCACGCGCCCGGCGCCCGAGCGCACGGCGAAGACGAGGTCGAGCACGCCGTCGCCGTCGACATCGGCCACCTCGGCCCAGTCCGTCTGGTCTCCGATCGTGAGTTCGATCGGATCGACGAACGCGCCCGTTCCCGTGCCTCGAAGCAGGTACGCGCGTCCCGCCGAGTTGCGACCCGGGCAGATCGCGTCGAGCACGCCGTCGCCGTCGAGATCGACGAACGCCGCGCGCGTGGGCGAGAGCGACGCGGGGAAGGTGAAGTGAATCGGGGACTCGAAGGTGGGCGGCCCGGCGAACGCGGCGCCGATCGGCGCGAGCAGGACGGGTGCGAGCATCGCCGCGAGCGGTCGGGACATGAAGGCAAGGGTAGCCGCGCCTACGGCGCGGACGCGGGCGAGTCGGACGATTCGATCATCGACTCGATCCGTTCCAGCCGCACTCGATGCTGCGGGCGGTCCGGCTCGAGCTTCGTCAGGGCCCGCACGTGTTCGCGGGCCACCGGAAGCCTCCCCGCCTCGATCGAGATCGCCGCCGCCAGCTCGCGGAGCGAGGCGTTGTACGGGTCGATGCGCACCGCCTTCGTGGCGTGCTCGAGCGCGGCGCTCGAATCGCCGGCCGCGCGCGTGAGTTTCGCAAGCTCGATCGCGAAGGCGTTGTTGCGCTCCTCGAGGGCGTCGAGGGCTTCGAGGTGCGGAATCGCGCGCGACGGATCGCTCGAGACGAGCGCCGCCCGCGCGAGCATGCGGTGCGGCGCCGGATCGACCGGACGCGCGGCCTGGTAGGCCTCGAGCAGCGTGGCGGTCGTGGCGTCCACCTGCTCGCGGTCGCGCATTCGACGGCGGATCGTGAGTTCGAGCAGGTCGGGATGGTCGGGGAACTCGTTGAGCCAGGTTTCGAGCGTTTCGTCGGGAATGGACATGGGCGTGCGACGAATCGCGGGCCAATCGGCGCCGCGCAGATTCGTGCGCCCGCCGCGGCGCGGCGCGCCGATCTCGTCGGCCACCGCCTGCGCCACCCGGGCCAGGCGCGCGTCGCGGGCGCGCTCGAGCGCCTCGCGCTGCTCCGGATCGTCGGCTCGCAGTCGATCGGTGAGCTCGTCGAGCGACGGCGTCGGCGAGAGTCCCCACTCGCGCACCCGTTCGCGGGCCCAATCGAGGAACGCCGCGTGGAACTCGGCGCGATCCACGCCGAGCGCCGTGCGGAACGCCGTCCTCTCCGACTCGCCGTCGAAGAAGCGCGCAAGCAGTCGCGGCAGCGCGTCCATGCCGAAGCGCTCGTTCATGAACTCCACCATCCAGTGCCCCTGCGCATAGGCCAGGCTGCGGTCGATCGGCCGGCGCGGGCGCACGAACGCCCAGTTGATCGCGTCGAGGTCGAAGAGCTCGCCCGCGCGGAGCGCGCCCGCGAGCATCTGGCAGGTGTCGAACGCGCGCGGCTTCGTCTCCATGCTCACCGCCGCCGCCTCCGTGAGCCAGTGCGGCACGCGGTTGCGGGTCTGCGAGAGGGTCACCGTGTGCGTGTACTCGTGGCGCAGCACTTCGAGCCAGTCGAAGAGTCCCAGGTGCTTCTCGGGTGCGCCTTCGCGCGGCACTTCGAGCGCGATGACGGGCCCGGTGCACGCCGCCATCGTGTGGATCCACGGCATGCCGGTGATGCGCACCGCGAACATGCGATGGTCGGGCATGAGCTCGATGACCGTGCGCTGCGCCGGCTCGTGGCCGAAGCGGCCCGCGACGTCGCGGTGCATTCGATCGAGCGCCTCCGGCATCATCGACGCCACGACCTCGTCGACTCCGGGAGCGCAGCGCACCACGAAGTGCTCGCCCTCGAACTCCTTCCAGCCCGCCATCTGCTCGAGCAGCGTCAGGCTGAACGCGCTGCGCTTGTTGAACGGATCCCGGCGGGCCGCCTCGCGCAGGGCCGCGAGCGCGCGGTCGTCGCGTCCCGACTGCATTTCGAGCAGGCCGAGCTCGATGCGCGGCGCCGCCCACGACGGGCGGCGCCGGATCGCTTCCTCGAGATGCTCGGCCGCCGATTCGTACTGGCGGTTCACGGCGAGGAATCGGCCGACCGTGAAGTGGCCGAGCGCGTCGCCGGGGGAGATCGCCTCGAGCGCCGCGAGTCGAGCCGAGGCGCCGGCGTCGTCCCAGCGCACTGCGTCGGCGGCGGCGCGAAGCGCCAGGGCCTCGTGCAGCGCGGGCTCGCGCGAGAGCAGCGAATCGAGGCGCGCCGCGGCCGCGTCCGGGTCGTTCTGCACGATCTCCGAGTGCGCGTCGAGCAGATCGGCCCACGGATGCCCGGGCCACAGTCGACGAAGCGCGTTCGAAGCCCGACGAGCGCCGTCGAAGTCGAATCGCGCCAGCGCGAACCGTCCGAGCAGATACCACGCCTCGCTCGAACGCGGATTCATGGAGAGCGCCTGCAGCAGCGCGGTCGCGGCCTCGACCGGGTTGTCCTTCTCCTCGAGCAGGCGCGCCTCGGCGACGACCGCGGGCCAGTAGGCGCGATCTCGACTCCGCGCCTCGCCGAGCGCGTCCATCATGCGGTGCCAGTGCGCGGCCGGCTGATCCTCGAGTCGCGCGCGAACCGCCAGCGCCTCGACCGCGGCCACGCGCACTTCCGGCGAGGCCTGCGGGTCGTCGAGCGCGGCGATCGCGTCGGACGCCGCCCGAAGCGCCTCGTCGCGGCGACCCGCAAGCTCGAGCGCCTGCGAACGGAGCGACGCGGCGATCGGACCGTCGGCGCCGGCGAGCAGGTCGATCGCCTCGGTCGCGCG
>VGXK01000038.1 GCA_016873355.1 Phycisphaerae bacterium
CTCGTCGCCGGCTCGCAGGAGCTCGCGCCGACTCGAATCCGCTCGCAGGGACCGTCGACGACGACCGTCGTCGTGCTCGGATCGCTGCTGGCGATCGCGATCCTCATCATCGTCGCGCTGCTGCTTCGCTAGAGCGGTGACGACTCAGGCGTCGCGAGCTGGCGTCGGCGAGACGAATGTGGCAAGGAGGGGGAAGCAGGCGGATCTTGAGGACCCGCCGATGGAGCCCGACGATGCCACACGAAGTCGCAGCCCGCCAGATCGCCACGAATGAGGAGGAACCGCTCGAGCAGCCGAGGCCGACGTCGTGGCGGAGCCTGAGGACGGCGCCGCCGGTCGTCCCGGAGGCGGCTGGGGGGCGGGATCCGCCGGCGCCTCGGGCATGACCGGCGGACCCTGGATGCGGAAGTGAAGTTCCGGACAGTCGTCGCGATCGGTGCGGATTCGGAGCTCGCCCTCGAGCCACTCGGGACCGAGCGCCTGCTCCACGAGCGACCAGTCGAGCTTCAGCGTGTGTTCGGCAGCGCTCTGCTCCGGATCGACTCGGGCCACCGGCGGCTCGATCGACAGGATCCGGAACGGCTGCCGGTCCCGCGACCTCACGACGAGGTCGGTCGTCGGATCGGCGCTTCGGATCAGGTAGCTCGCGGTCGTGTAGAGCGGACTTTCGACGATGTACTTCATGGTGAGCGTGAGGCGCTGGCGCGCCCACCGCTCGATGAAGTCGACCGTGAAGCTCTTGGGACCCGATCCCGACCACGCGTCGCTCGCGATCTCGAACTCGCGCGATTCTCCGGGCGCGATCGTCATGCCCCGGCGCAGCTCGCCGAAGGGAACCGTGCACCCGCAGCTTCCGATCCAGTCGTCCAGGATCGCCGGCTCGTTCGACGCGTTGCGGATCTTCGCGCGAACCCGGATCAGGCCGTCGCACTGCGAGCGCCGGCCGAGGTCGATCGACGACGGCTCGAGCACGAGCCGCGGCTCGTGTTGGGGCGGCGCCGGCGGAAGCTGCGGCTTCGTCCAGCGCGTGTACCAGTCCTGCCCGAAGAGGACGACCGCGAGCACCGCCGGCACGCCCACGACGATCGCCACGATCACGCGCACGCGAGGCCGCTTCATGCCGCGCCGGTCTCCAGGATCATCTCGACTTCGACGGTCGCGTCGAGCGGGAGCGCGTTCACGCCGACCGCCGCGCGCGCGTGCGTGCCGCGATCGCCGAAGAGTTCGCGCAGCAGCTCGCTGGCGCCGTTCGCCACGAGCGGCTGATCGGTGAATCCGTCGTCGCATTGAACGAACACTCCCAGGCGAACGACTCGGCGCACGCGCGAGAGATCGCCGCCGAGCGCCCCGCTCGCGACCGCAAGCCCGTTCAGCACGCACTGCCGCGCCGCGCCGCGAGCCTGGTCGACCGTGACGGCGCCGGGAACCCTGCCGCGGCAGGCGACCTGCCCGTCGACCATCGGGATCTGACCGCTGATGAAGAGAAGCGAACCGGTGGCCACGGAAGGGACATACGCAGCCACCGGTCGTGGCGGGCTGGGAAGGCTCAGCCCCATCGACCCGAGTCGATCAAGGATTTCGGCATGCGAGTTCACGGGGCCAGTCTGGGGTGTCGACGCGGATTCTTGCCGATTCGCGGGCAGGCTCAACCTCGGCTCGAGCCTCGCCGATGTGGAAAAAATGGACTCCGGCCGGGTTGCATCTGCAACCGGGTTGCGTAGAGTACGCGTGGCGATCAGTCGCCAATGGCCAGTTGCGGAGCATTCCAGCGTCCGGTCACCTCGGTTTCGAGGCTGACCTCCGACCACCTGCTCTGATTCGTCGGCGTTCGTAGCCAGATACCGCCGCAACAGCCGACAATCCGACCCGAGACCGCATGGGCGCCCGCTCCGGGCGGCCCGTCGCGTCCGGCAGCACCTCATCCCGGAGGTCGATTCGACCGAGGCAGCTCTCGGTGCCGTGCCGACGATTCGGTGGCGCGGCGCGTGGATCGCGTTCTCGCGATTGCGTCGATCGCCCGCCCAAGGCCGCCGCGGTTCCCGTCGGCGACCGGATGATCTGCCTCGCGTGCGGCGTCTCGCAGTTCCATCGATCGACTTGACCCGGTCGCGCGTGTCGCGACCGGACAGGGCCGCGATGCCCGAAGGCCAGCATCGCGTTGCCGCCCCGAACCGCGGTCCGGCCTGACCGCCCGTCGCGTGCGGATTCACACGCAGGAGATTCAGGACATGAGGAACAAGCACAGAGGATTCACGCTCGTCGAGCTGCTGGTGGTGATCGCCATCATCGCGCTCCTGGTCGGACTCCTCCTGCCGGCGCTCGCCAAGGCGCAGCAGGCGGCCCGCGAGACCAAGGACGCAACCCAGATCAAGCAGATCCACACCGCCATGCTGTCGTATGCGGCCAAGGACAAGTCCGGCCGCCTTCCCATCCCCGGCTACATCGATCGCTGCCTGACCGCCGGCTCCGTGCCGACCCCGGCCGGTGAGGACCAGACGCTCAACAACACGCAGAACCTGTATTCATGCATGATCGCGGGCGAGTACTTCAAGCCCGATCTCTGCATCGGTCCCACCGAGATCAATCCGATCGTCGTCGAGAAGGGCAAGGGCGGAACGGCGCCGTACAACTACTCGGCCTACAACCCTGCCACCGGCACCTACTGGGACACCACCTTCACCGCCAACATCAACTCGGCCCTCGGCGCGGGAACCTCGAACACGAGCTACGCACACTTGGCGCTCTTCGGCCTCCGCAAGGAGACGAACTGGCGCAGCACGCAGGACGCATCGAAGCCGCTGCTCGGCACCCGCGCGCCGAAGCTCCAGGCGAACGGCAACTGGGATGCGGACCCGACGACGGGTTCGGCGGCCAGCTACGCCACGCTGCTCATCGGCCCCAAGAAGGAGTGGTGGGGCAACCTGGTGTACTCCGACAACCACGTCGATCTCACGAAGTCGTTCTTCCCCGAAGGCGTCGTCTTCGAGTGCGGCACCATGACGGGCCCGGCGAAGGACCACATCTTCGTGATCGGCACGCCGTTCGCGCAGACCGGCTGCTACCGACAGGGCTGCACGGTCAATTGCGCGGGCAACGCGCAGACCGGCTCGATCCCGAACAGCGGTGGCGACACCTGGATGGGCTTCTTCCCCGGCATCGTCCACGGGTGCTCGATCTCGGCCCCCGTCGTCGACGCGCCGTTGAACTGAGTTCGATTCCGTCCATCCAATCCATTCATCCATTCTGAAAGGTCAACATCCCTATGAAGCGAAACACTCGACATGACGGCTTCACGCTCATCGAGCTTCTGGTCGTCATGGCCATCATCGCCCTGCTGCTGGGCATCCTGCTTCCGGCACTCGGCAAGGCCCGCGCCGCGGCACGCCAGGCCAAGTGCGGAACGCAGCTCAAGCAGGTTCACACCGGCTTCCTCACGTTTGCGGCAGCCGAAGGCAACGGGCTGTTCCCGCTGCCCGGAAACATCAATCGCAAGGGCCAGCTCCAGGGTCGCGGCGATCCGAACGAGCTGAAGAACAGCCACGCGCATCTCTATTCGGCGTGCATCGCGCGAGAGATGTTCACTCCGCAGCTGCTCGTGAGCCCTTCCGAGGTCAGCGGCAAGATCGCGGTCTGCTCGAACTACAACTACGCGTCGTACCAGCCGGCGAACGACACCTACTGGGACGGCGACGTGGCGGACAGCGCCTCCGGCGGCGCGAACGGTGGAATGGGCGTCAACTTCAAGACCGACCTGGCGGGTTCCATCTGCCACACGAGCTACTCCACGATGCCGCTCATGCCCCGAACCGGCACCGCGAAGAAGCCGAGCCGTCGTGATCTCCACTGGCGCAACAGTGCCGACAGCGGCTTCATCCTGATCGGAAACCGAGGCGTGCTCAATGGTGAGACGAACACCACGAACTACACGAACTCGGTGACGCTCCAGATCCACGGACCGAAGACGTCATGGGAAGGCAACCAGTGCTACAACGACAACCATGTCGGCTTCGAGACGACGTTCTATCCCACGGGCGTGCCGTGCGCCGAGGGATCGACGATCGCCGCGCCGGACGCGAACTGCCCCGCCGGCACCGGACTCGACAACATCTTCTTCTCCGAGACCGAGAGCAGCTCGCAGAAGAATCGAAGTGACGTCTTCCTGTCGATCATCAGCCAGATCACCGGCAGCGAGAGCGCCCCCACGCATGTCTCGGTCTGGGACTGAGCACCAGGACACGCCGGGCTTCACCCGAATCCTGCCGCCGGTCGGCTCGTCCGACCGGCGGCTTTTTCATGCGCGATGTGCGCGCCACCTATACTCGCGGCGTGACCTGCCAGCGATTCCTCGCCGCGCCGCTCGCATCGCTTGCGATCGCCGCGGCGTGGCAGGCGCCGCCCGAACCGGCGGTCGCGGTTCCCGCGGCGCGACGGGCGGAGCGGGTCGCGGTGCTCCCCATCCAAGGGCCCATCGACGGCATCACGGTGCGAAGCCTGGAGCGACGCCTCGAGCGCGCCCGCGCCGACGGCGTGGACGCGGTGGTGCTCGAGCTCGACACGCCCGGCGGAGAGGTCTCCGCGCTGCTTGACATCTGCCGCCTCGTCAAGAACGACATGCCGCCGAACACGGTGGCGTGGGTGCGGCCCTCGGCGTATTCGGCCGGCGCGATCATCGCGCTCGCCGCGAGGGAGATCGTCGTCACGCCGGACGCGGCGTTCGGAGCGAGCGCCCCGATCGCGGCCATTCCGCTGCTCGGAATCGTCGAACTTCCCGCCACGGAGCGGGCCAAGCTCGAGAGTCCGCTGCTGAGCGAAGTGATCGACAGCGCCCGACGCAACCACTGGGACGAGCGGCTGGCGCAGGCGTTCGTCGCGCTGGGCGTCGAGCTCTGGCTGCTCGAGGACGTTCGAACGGGGGAGCGCGTGATCGTCGATCGCACCGAGTACCGCGCGATCTTCGGGCAGGACCCCCCGGACCTCATGACGAGCGCCGGAGTGCCCGTCACGGCCGACCGCAAGCCGGTGCGCCCCTTCTTCAGCGATCTCTTCCCGGTGAGCCCGCGCGAGCGGCCCGAACGAGCGATGTCGCCGGAGTCGCAGAAGGCGCTCATCGAGTTCGAGCAGTCGCTTCCGCCCGCGCGAAGCATGCTCGGCGCGGCGGACCGAGATCGCCTTCGGCTCGTGACGCAGATCGACGCCGCCGATCGACTGCTGACCGTGCGCGCGGGCGAGGCGCTCGGCTACGGACTGGCGCGCGAGGTGATTCCCGACGACGAGTCGCTGCGGGCGTTCTTCGGCGCCTCGACGGTGCGCCGCTACGACGAGAGCTGGTCGGAGGGTCTCGTGCGCTTCCTGGTGAGCTTGCCGGTTCGGCTGATCCTGATCGGCGTGATGGTCATCTGCTTCCTCGTGGAGCTCGCGGTGCCCGGCTTCGGCGTCTTCGGCATCACCTCGCTTGCGTGCCTGGTGGTGCTGATCGGGGCTCCCGCGCTCGTGGGCCTGGCGCAGTGGTGGCAACTGGCGCTCGTCGGAGTCGGCGTGCTGCTCGTCGTGCTCGAACTGCTCGTCTTCCCCGGAACGATCGTGATCGGACTGCTCGGGGCGGCGCTCGTGCTCGTGGGAATCGCGGGCTCGTTCGTGCAAAGCGAGCTGAACACGGCCGCGGGTCAGCGCGAGCTCGTGGTGGCGATCGGCGGGACGATCGGCGCCGTGACGCTTTCGGCGATCGTCGGCGGAACGATCCTGCGGAAGCTCGGCGGACCCCGCCTGCTTCGGCGCGCGATCCTCAGCGCGGAGGTCGGGGGCGCCGGAAGCGGAGTCGCCGCGGCCGTCGACGTCGGCGTCCTGCCGCCGGCCGAGCTGCCTCCGGTCGGCGCGCGGGGAGTGTCGTACACGGCGCTGCGTCCGGCAGGCCGCGGCGAGTTCGACGGCAGACTCTACGATGTCCGCTGCCTCGAGGGCTTCCTCGAACGAGGTCGCCCGATCCGCGTGGTGAGGGCCTCGTCCGCGGAACTCGAGGTCGAGAGCGACGCCGGATGAACCTGCTTCTGATTGCCGCCGACAACGCCGCGACCGCGTCCGGCACCGAGGAGCGCTGGGTCATTCTCGGCTTCGTGCTGCTCGCGCTTGCGATCGTCTTCTTCGCCGCGGAGCTCTTCATTCCCAGCGGAGGCCTGCTCGCCACGCTCTGCGGCGTGTCGCTGCTCGGATCGGTCGTCTGCTTCTTCGTGCACGATTGGCGCTGGGGCGTGGTCGCGGCTTCGATCTACGCCGCGGGCGCGCCGGCCGCGATCGTCTTCGGGCTGAAGGTCTGGGCGGTGTCGCCGCTTGCGCGGCGCATGATCCTCGGCGACGACTCGGATCCGGCGGCGCCGACCTCGCCGCGCGCCGCCGCCGCGGCGCGTCGCGAGCAGCTCCAGCGACTCGTCGGCGCCGAGGGAACGGCGGTCACGCCGCTGCGTCCGGTCGGCATCGTGCGCATCCAGGGGCAGCGAGTCGACGCGCTGGCGGACACGGGGCTGATCGATTCCGGCGCGCGCGTGATCGTGGTCGAGGTCATCGACGATCAGATCAAGGTGCGCGAAGCGGGCTGACTGCGGCGCGCGGCGCTGGCGCGTTCCCGCGCCTCGCGCGTGCCCGCGCCTCGCGCGTGTCCGCACCTCGCGCGTGTCCGCACCTCGCGCGTGTCGCGAGGCTCTGATACCCTGTGCACGCCATGACCACGACCACGCCGATGCTCGCCGCGCTCTCCGACATCAGCATCTGGTGGATCCTCGTCCCCGTCGGCGTCGTCGGTCTGATCATCGTCGTCATCATCAGCCAGTACATCCAGCTCTGGCTCCAGGCCCTGCTCTCCGGAGCTCGCGTCAGCCTGCTCGACCTGATCATGATGCGGCTGCGGAAGGTGCCGCCGAGCGCCATCGTGCTCAACCGCATCGCGGCGCGGAAGGCCGGGCTCGACATCAACACGAACCTGCTCGAGGCGCATTACCTGGCCGGCGGTCGCGTCGATCGCGTGATTCGCGCCATGATCGCGGCGGACAAGGCGAAGATCGACCTGGGCTGGGACCGCGCCACCGCGATCGATCTCGCCGGGCGCGACATTCTCGACGCCGTGCGCACGAGCGTCGATCCGAAGGTGATCGACTGCCCCAATCCGCAGAGCGGCAAGACGACCGTCGACGGCGTGGCGCAGGACGGCATCCAGCTCAAGGTCCGCGCTCGCGTCACCGTGCGCACGGCCATTCAGCGGCTCGTCGGCGGCGCCACGGAGGAGACGATCGTCGCTCGAGTCGGCCAGGGCATCGTGGCCACGATCGGCTCGAGCGTGAGCCACGCGGCCGTGCTCGAGCACCCCGATCGCATCTCGAAGACGGTGCTCGCGCAGGGCCTCGATTCCGGCACCGCGTTCGAGATCCTCTCGATCGACATCGCCGAGGTCGACGTCGGCGAGAACATCGGCGCAAACCTCCAGACCGCGCAGGCGGAAGCCGACAGCAAGCGCTACCAGGCGCAGGCGGAGCAACGCCGCGCCGCCGCCGTGGCGCAGGAGGCGGAGTACCAGGCGGAAGCGCAGAAGAACCGCGCCCTCGTGGTGCTGGCGGAAGCCGAGGTTCCCAAGGCGATCGCCGACGCGTTCCGCGCCGGACGCCTGGGCGTGATGGACTTCTATCGCATGCAGAACATGCAGGCCGACACGCAGATGCGCCAGTCGATCGGACAGCCTCCCGAGGCGTGATCGCGCCGGGTGGAGCGCGTGCCCGTTCTCTTCTGCGTGATTCCCGTCTACAACGAGCCGTCGACGCTCGAGCCCTGCGTGGAGCGCGTGCTCGCCGCCCCGCTGCCGCCGGCGTGGTCGCTCGCGGTGATCCTCGTCGACGACGCGTCGGATGCCGAGACCCGCGCCGCGTCCGAGCGCATCGTGCGTGCGCAGAGCGGCCATCCCGGCCGCGTCGAGCTGCTCGGCCACATCATCAACCGCGGCAAGGGCGCGGCGCTTCGCACGGGATTCCGTCGCGTGCTCGAGCGCTGCGCCGACGAATCCGACGCGGTGATCATCCAGGACGCCGATCTCGAGTACGACCCGCGTGACTTCGCGTCGCTGCTCGACGCGCTTCCCGGCGGCGGCCGCGCGGCCGTCTACGGCAATCGCTGGGGAATGCCGGGGCCTGCGGCGCTCAAGCGCCGACTGCATCGAAGCGGGAATCGGGCCCTCACCTGGCTGAGCAACCTGCTCACCGGCTACCGCATCGCCGACATGGAGTGCTGCTACAAGCTGATTCCGGTGCCGCTGCTCCGCCGCGTGCTGCCGCAGTTGAGCGAGAATCGATTCGGCATCGAGCCGCAGCTCACGGCCGTGCTCTCGCGCGAGGGAGCGGAAGTGACCGAGGTGCCGGTGCGATACGACCCGCGCGGATTCGCCGCGGGCAAGAAGATCGGGGCACGGGACGGCGTCCGCGCGATCTGGGTGATCGTGCGCGAACGGTTGCGGCGAGCCCCGCGGCAGGAGACGACCGAGTGAACTCGTCGCGCACGAGGGCCGCCGCGCCCGACGAATCGCCCGCCGTCGAGCCGCCGGAGCGCGAGCTCGATGAGACGCGCCGCAGCCTCCTTTCGTGGCGCACGCTGCTGCTCCAGGCGATCGGTTTCGCGCTCGGCGCGGGATTCCTGGTGTGGCTGCTCTGGTTCAGCGGGCCGGGACTCTGGTCGCGACTGAAGGGCGCCGAGCCTCGCTTGCTCCTGGCGCTCGCCGGGTGCAGCGTGGCGAGCCTGCTGCTCAACGGCGCCATCTTCTGGCTCGCCGTGCGGCCGATCCGCCCGCTGCCGTTCGTCGAGCTCCAGTGCGTGAACGCCTTCGCCGGGCTCGTGAACTACGCGCCGGTGCGGCTCGGCGTGGTGGCGCGGATCCTCTGGCACCTGCGCGTCGATCGACTTCGCGTGCGCGAAGTGGCGGCGTGGTTCGCGAGCGTCAGCTACACGATCCTCGTTCCGCTCGGCGCCGCGCTCGCGGCGGCCCTGCTCGTGACCACGCTCGATTGGCGCTTCGCGCTGCTCATGGCGGCGCTCGTGACGATCGGCGGAGTCGTGGCGCCGTGGGCGGCGAAGACGAACCTGATCCGCCGCCGCACGAACGGACTCGAGCGCGTGATCACCGATCCCGTCGTGCTCTGGGGCTCGATGGCGCTCCGCATCGCCGATCTCGGATTCTGGGCGGCGCGCATGCTCGTGGCCGTCGAGATCCTCGGGCTCGGATTGACGCCCGGGCAGGCGGTGATGCTCGCGATGGCGAACCTCGCCGTCACGCTCAATCCGTTGGGGCGCATCGGCTATCGCGAGGCGGCGGTCACGCTCGTCGCGTCGAGGCTGCTTGCGGGGGAAGGCGATCTGCTGCGCCAGTCGGGCGAACTTGCGCTCGTCGAAAGCGCGGGCGAATTCCTCGTGGCGTTGCCGGCGGGACTGCTCGCCGCGCTCATGCTCGCGAAGCGCTGGCGGGCGTCGCGCCGAACCACGACTCCCGCACGAGCCGCCTGAGTCCGTCGTGCCGCGCCAGGTACTCGAGCCGCAGCCGCTCGGCGTTGCCGCCGAGCCACGGCGCTCGGCCGGCGCTTCGGTCGATTCGGCCGATCGCCGCGCGAGCGTCGGCGAGCGAAGCTGCGCCGCCGTCCGCGGACGACGGCGGGCTCGTGGGCGCCGCCACGGAACGCGCCGCCGCGGCATGCGCCCGCGCCAACCAGCCGACCGCGGCCAGGTTCAGCGCGAGCGCCGCGATTCCGTCGACCATCGGCCAGCCGTAGAAGCCCGATCCCCACGCCCGTCCGCCGAGCAGCGTGGCGAGAAGCCAGCGCACGATCAGCTCCTCGATCGCGCCGGACTCGGCGACGGCGCCCGCGCCAGGCGGCGTGGTGGCCTTGATCGCCTCGAACGTGGCGCCGCGCGGCCACGCGAGCCCGATCGGCGGCACGCGACCCCGGCCGCGCGAGAAGCGACGGCTGCGCACGAGCTGCGAGAGCACCGTGGCCATCTTGCCGCGCCGCTTGGGCGCCGCGAGCTTCGGATCCTCGGTGCGTGCGAAGACCGCCTGCCGCAGCAGCGAGCCCTGGCGCTTCGTCGGCGCGCCGATCGGATGGTGCGCAAGCTCCTGCGGCAGCGCCCCGACGAGCAGCTGAACGAGCTCGCGAAACCTCGCTCCGCGCACGCGCTCGAGCGAGGCCGCCATGAGCTGCTGCGCGAACCAGGCGAGTCCGTCGAGGCGCTCGCGGAACGGCACGTCGTCGCGCTCGAGCCACGACGCGAGCTCGCTCGTGACCGCGTGCACCTCCTCGTCCGACGCGTCGAGCGAGCCGGCGAGCCGGACCCTCGACGCCCGCTGCGCCTGGGGCAGATTCCGCTGGAATCGCCGCAGATCCTCGAGATGCGAGCCGAGCGCCGCGCCTCGGTTTTCGCGCACCGACTGGCACGCGAAGCTGATGCCCACGCGCACGTCGTCGGGCTGCGGCGCGAACGAGAACGGGAAGATGCGGCACGCGAGCGGCTTCTCGTCGAACCCGAACTCGCCGTGCACGCGGCAGAGGCCGTCGGCCTGCAGGAAGATGCACGCGCCGTCGTCGCGCTGGCGAAGGAAAAGTGCCCCGCGGAACTCGATCGTCACCGGTTCGCCGAGCCGCTCGCTCCAGCGCTGGCGCTCGAGCCGTTCCAGATCCTCGCGCGAGAGCTGCACCGTGAAGTCGCGGCAGCAGTCGCCGCACCCGTGGCAGGAATACCGCTGCGACGGCAGCGGCAGCACCTGGAGCGGCAGGCCCATGCGAGGCGAGTCTAGAGCGCGGGCGACGCGCGACGAAGGCCGGCGCCGGATCCGGTCGGCGCAGCGCCGGATCCGGTCGGCGCAGCGTCGGGCGGCGCGCTCAACCGACCAGGATGCCCTTGTGCCGAAGGAGGAACGCG
>VGXK01000039.1 GCA_016873355.1 Phycisphaerae bacterium
CGAGGTGTTCGTCGCGAGCACGGCGTTCGAAGGAAGCGTGGCGGCAAGCTCTCGAAAGATCTTCTTCTTGAGTTCCGCCTGCTCGCTCACTGCTTCGACCGCCCACTCGGCCCCCCTCGCCGCGGCAAGGGAATCGCCGTGGGTGATCCGCCCGAGCGCTGCATCCGCCTCCTCCTGCTTGAGCTTCCCCTTCTCGACCGCCCGCGCGAGCGTCTTGCGGTGGTACGCCTTCGCACCCTCGAGCTGCACCGGATTCACGTCGATCTGGAGAACGGAGATTCCCGCCTGGGCCCCGGTCAATGCAATACCCGAGCCCATCGTGCCCGCGCCGACGATGACCATGCTGCCTACGACCGCCATGAGCGCTCCCTTCTGGACCCTCGAACCGGCCGAGGGGCAGCCACGATAGCGAACGGCGTCGGCGCGCGAGGGTGCGTTGGCCACGCGCGCCTTTTCCGCCATCCGGATTCGATGACGGCGTCGCTAGACTCGCCGCTGCCTCGGGGGGATCCGCGGCCAGCGTGGGCTGGTCGCCACGGAACTGCGCTCGGCAGCGTCCGATCGACCGTTCGGTCGAGATCCCCGTTCGCGACCTCGATCAAGGAGAGCCGAATGCGTGCTCGAACGAAACTGTTGCTTGCCGCCGTGCCGGCGTCGATCATCCTCTGCGCCGCCACGGAGAGCCCGACGCCTCAGACGGAATGCCCGGTCGCCACGAGGGTGGCGCAACCGCACCTTCGTCTCGACTCGCTCGGGCTCGTGCCCGACTCGGGCGACGAAGTGCTCGCGCCCGACAGCCCCTTCGCCGTGCCCGACGAGTTCGTCGTCGAGTTCCATTCGAACGAATCCGCGGCGCTGCGAGCAACGCATCCGCACGGCGCGGATCTGCTTGCGGGTCCCACCGGCGTCGACGCGATCGACGGTTTCGGAATGCGAGCCGGCGTGCTCTCCCTTCGGCCGCTCCATCCCTCCGCCGATCCCCTGCGCGATCAACTGCTCGGTCGACCCGACGTCAGCGGCTGGTACATCGCGCGCATCGATCCGTCGGTGACGCCGCTGGCGACCGCGATTTCCGCGGCGCTCGCCGACCCGGGCGTGAAGCAGGCGGAGCCCATCGGACTCCATCCGGTCTACGCCGTGCCGAACGACGGCAACTATCCGAGCCAGTGGTTCCTGAATCAGTCCTCCGACAAGGACATCGATGCGCCCGAGGCGTGGGACGTCGAGAACGGCTCGCCGTCGATCATCGTCGCGGTGCTCGACACGGGCGTCCGCTACTACCACAAGGACCTGGGCGGCGTGAACGCGTCGAGCTCGAATACCACCGCCGCGGACGGCAACATGTGGCGCAACATGGCGGAAGTGAACGGCAGCGCCGGCGTCGACGACGATTCGAACGGCTATGTCGACGACTGGATCGGATGGGACTTCGTCTCGAGCGCGATCGCGTCCTGCTGGAGCGGCGAAGATTGCTCGACCGCCGACAACGATCCCCGCGACTTCAACGGTCACGGCACGCACTGCTCCGGCATCGTCTCGGCGATGAACAACAACGGCTACGCGGTCGCGAGCGCCGGCGGCGGCTTCGGCACCGGCTCGAACACCGCGAGCGGGGACGGCGTCGAAGTGATGGCGTGCAAGATCGGCCACTCCGCGAGCTACTTCGGGCAGGAGGTCGGCTATGTGAGCATGGCCTATGCCGCCAGCGCGCTCACGTACGCCGCGAACAAGGGCGCGAAGGTGGCCAGCTGCAGCTGGGGAAGCTCGAACTCCGGAGGCCTCGCGAGCGCGCTCGACTACTTCATCGCCTCGGGCGGGCTCGTCTTCAAGGCCGCCGGCAATTCGAACAATCAGACCGCCGACTACATGTGCGGTCGAAGCGATGTCTACAGCGTGGCCGCCACTTCGCAGACCGACACCAAGGCGTCGTTCTCGAGCTACGGCACCTGGGTCGACATCTCGGCGCCGGGCGTCTCGATCCTGAGCACCTGGCACAATCACGCCGCGTCGTCGTCGGACTATGTCGCGTACATGGACGGCACGAGCATGGCCACGCCGCTCGTCGCCTCGTGCGCGGCGGTCGTGTGGAGCAAGAATCCGAGCTGGACGCGCACGCAGGTGTGGGACGCGGTTCGGTTGAACACCGATCCGATCGATGCGCTCAACCCGTCCTATGTCGGCAAGCTCGGATCAGGGCGCGTCAATCTGCACAAGGCGCTCGGAGGCGGCGGCCCGCCACCGCCGAGCGGACCGAAGTACCTGCTGTCGCTCAGCGGCTCGCCGAGCCTTCCAGGCATCGGAACGGTGCCGCCGGAGGACATCGTGCAGTACGACGCAGGAACCGCCACCTGGAGCACCTACTTCGACGGTTCCGATGTCGGCCTCTCCGGCAAGACGATTGCAGGGTTCACGCGACAGGCCGACGGCTCGCTGCTCTTCGCGTTTACGGCCAGCTCGACGACGATCGCCGGCCTCAATGGCGGGCCGAACGGCACGACCATCACCTACAACGATGTCGTGCACTTCGTGCCGACCTCGTTCGGCGCCAACACGGCCGGAACCTGGTACTTCCTCTTCGATGGCAGCGATGTCGGCCTCGACACGAGCAGCGAGGCCATCGACGCGGTGTGCCTCACGAGCGCGGGCTACCTCGCGATCTCCACGACAGGATCTCCCTCCGTCAGCGGCCTCAGCGGCTTGGCGGACGAGGACCTGATCTTCTTCGTCGCGTCGTCGCTGGGGTCGACCACCGCCGGCACCTGGAACTGGTACTTCGACGGCAGCGATGTCGGTCTCAGCAGCACCTCGAACGAGGATGTGGATGCCGCCTTCGTCGACTCGACCGGCGCCATCTGGCTCTCGACTCTCGGCGCGTTCTCGGTGACGGGCGTGTCCGGCGACGGCACCGATGTCGTCAAGTTCACGCCGACCTCGACCGGCAGCACCACCGCCGGCTCGTTCTCGATGCTTCTCGACGGCTCCGCCATCGGAGTGCCGAGCGGCGGGAACGTGACGGGCGTCGCCTTGCTGCCGTAGGAACTGGACTCGCAGCGGTGCGTGGCGTCGCGATCAGCGCGGCGCCACGCACCGCGCTCGCGTCGGCGCCCCGCGCGTCTGCTTCGCCGCCCCCCTCCCCCGCGCGTTTGCTCTTGTGCCCCGCGCGCTCGCGTCGGCGCCCCGCGAAGCGCTCGTCACCCGTTCCAGCGACGAAGCGCCGGGCCCGTGTACTCCGCAAGCGGCCGGATGATCCGGTTGTTCGCGTGCTGCTCCATGATGTGCGCGCACCACCCGGTGATGCGGCTCGCGACGAAGATCGGCGTGTACTGCGGCACCGGAATCCCCATCACGAAGTAGGTCATGCCGCAGGGGAAATCCACGTTCGGGTGGATGTTCTTGTCGCGAAGCATGATCGCCTGCACCTCGTCGCCCAGGTCGAACCACTTCTTCGCGCTCGGCCCGAGCTTCTCCGCCAGCTTGAGTCCCCAGCGCCGGAGGATGCCGGCGCGGTGATCCCCGTTCTTGTAGACGCGATGGCCGAAGCCCATGAGCTTGCGCTTCTCCTCGAAGGCTCGCCTCATCCACGCGTCGACCGTCATTCGGCCGCCGGCGCAGTCGCGATCGATGTCTTTCAGCATCTCCATGGCCATCTCGTTCGCGCCGCCGTGCAGCGGGCCCTTCAGCGCGCCGATCCCGCCGCAGACGGCGGAGTGCATGTCCGTCTCGGTGCTGGCGATGACGCGGCATGCGAACGTGCTCGCGTTGAAGTCGTGCTCGGCGTAAAGGATCAGCGACACGTCCATGATCCGTGCCGCGAGCTCGTCCGGCTTCACGCCGGTCATGCACCAGAGCAGGTTGGCGCTGTGATCAAGCGATCGATCCGGCGCCACGGGCTTCCTGCCGTCGCGCCGCATCTGCCCGAAGCCGATGATCGTGGGAATCTTCGCGAGCAGGCGCTTCGACTTGCGGAGCTCCGCCTCGGGCGAGTTGTCCTCGCAGTCGGGATCCACGTGGGAAAGCAGCGACACGCCGGTGCGGAGAATGCCCATCGGATGCACCTCCGCCTGGCCGGACTTCGATTCGGCGATCCGACCCACGACGTCGAGGATTCCCTGGTCCACGTCCCGCATCGACGCGAGTTCGTCCCTGAACGCCTTCAGTTCCGAAGCGCTCGGCTTGTGCCCCACGAGCAGCAGATGCGCCACCTCCTCGAACGAGGCGTGCTCCGCCAGATCCGCGATCTCGTAGCCGCGATAGATGAGCTGCGTCTGCGTGACCGCGCAGACCTGCGTATCCCCCACGGTCTGGCCCGCGAGTCCCCGGGTGTCGACGGGCTTGGACGGTGCCGATGGACTAGCCGCGCTCATGGGTGACTCCTTGATGTCGACGAGATTCGAGACGGGCCGCGCATGCTAGGAGAAACGAGGCCGCGTTACCATCCCGCGCGGATGTCGGCAAACGACGGACCAGATCGCATGCATCCCGGAGCACGGCTTCGCGCGCTCTGCGATCGCGGCGTCGTGATGATTCCCGGCGCCTTCAACGCGCTCGTCGCACGCGCCGTGCGCGCCGCCGGATTCGACGCGTGCTACATCTCCGGCGGCGCCACCGCGAACGTCGCCGGCTATCCCGACATCGGTCTGATCACGCTCACCGAGATGTGCCGCACGATCCGCGAGATCGCCGACGCATGCGGGCTTCCGGTCGTCGTCGACGCGGACACCGGCTACGGCGAGATCGAGTGCTGCGTGCGCACGGTCGTCGAGTACTCGCGCGCGGGCGCCGCGGCGCTTCACCTGGAGGATCAGGTCTTCCCCAAGCGCTGCGGTCATCTCGACGGCAAGGAGCTCGTCCCCACGGACGCGATGGTCGAGAAGATCCGCGCCATGGCGGCGCATCGATCCGATCCGTCGTTCGTGATCATCGCCCGCACGGACGCGCGGCACGTGAGCGGCTTCGACGACGCGGTGGCGCGCGCCGATGCGTACCGCCGCGCGGGCGCCGACGCGATCTTCCCGGAAGGACTCGAGAGCGAGCAGGAGTTCGAGCGCTTCGCGAAGGCGAGCCCCGGACTGCTGCTGGCGAACATGACCGAGTTCGGCAAGACGCCCGACATCACGGCGGATCGCTTCGGGGAGCTCGGCTATCGGCTCGTGATCTATCCGCTCAGCATGATGCGCGTGGCGATGGGAGAGGTCGTGCGCGGCCTTCGCACGCTTCGCAGGGACGGCTCGGTGCGCTCGCTGCTCGAACGCATGCAGAGTCGCGCCGAGCTCTACGAGCTGCTCGGCTACAAGCCCGGCGAGGCATGGCACTTCAGCGAGCGATGAACGAAACGGGGCGCACGTGCACCCGCTCGCCGCGCGGCTCGAGGCGGACCAGCCCGCGGTAGCCGCGCCGGGCGAGTTCCGCCTGGATCGCTTCCGGCTCGCGCCCGGCGAGCGTCGCCAGCGCCGCAAGCGCCTCGGCGTCGTCGACGATCGGCGTCCAGCCCTTCTTGCCGATCGCCACCATTGCGGCGCTCTCGGCCGACTCCGGAATCGTGTTCGAGAGCATGAGCGATCGCTCCACGAGCACCGGTCCACTGCCCTCGGGCAGGTCCGTCGACTCGGCTCGCCGTCGCGTCGCTCGAGACGTCGACTCGCCCGCGGCGGGAGCATGCACGACCGCGCGATTGCCGCTGCTGTTGCGCTCGTGCGATCGCGAGCCTCGATCGCTCTTGAGGATTCCCACCGCGATCGCCACGACCGCGACCGCCGCCGTCGCCCACGGGGACCACATCGTCGACTTCCAGCAGGCGCCCTTGGTCTGCGCCGACCTCCCGCCCCAGCCGCACCAGCGCGACGCGAAGCGGCGGACCGGCCCGCCCGCGTCGCGATCGCGCACCGCCCCCGCCGCCGCGCGCGGCGCCGCGCCGGCGATCGAATTCAACTCGAGCCTGGGCTCGAGCATCGACGCCGGATCGGCCCCCCGCATCGACGGAAGCTGCGCCGGCAGCGCCGCGTCGGGCGACTTCGCCATCAGCACGAAGCGCAGGTCGGCGAGCATCTCGTCCATCGTCGGATAGCGGCGGTGATAGTCCGCCATCGCGCGACGCACGATCCAGCGCAGCGACTCGGGGGAAGGACGCTCGAACCGACTCAGCGCGCCGTGCGCCGGGAACGTGTTCTCGAGCACCGAATAGAGCACGGCGCCCGCGGAATAGATGTCGAAGCGAGCGCCGTCGACCTGATGCACCTTCGTGCCGCGGAGCGCCTGGCGCACCATCTCGGGGTCCCGGAAGTACTCGGTTCCGTGGGTGGTGAGCGTGAAGGTGCTCGCGAGCGGCGTGACGAGTCCCACGTCGATCAGGTGCGCGCGGCCGGCGCTCACGATGATGTTGTCGGGCTTGACGTCCTTGTGCCAGAGCCCGCCTCGGTGGAATTTCGCGAGGTTCTCGACCACATCGGCCATGAGCGAGACGAGCTCACGAAGCGAGCGCGAGTCGAGTCCGCGCGATGAGCCGAGCGCGCGGTGCCGCTGACCGACGAGCTCGGTGAGCGTCGGACCTACGAAATGCGGCATCGCGTACCAGAAGCGATGCGGCTCGAGAGCGTGATCGAGCACGAGCCCGAGCGACTTCGCCGCGTCGAGCGAACGACTCTCGCGGATGATCTGCGGCAGCGTCGATCCTTCGCCGATCGCGAAGCTCTTGATCACCACGCGCGATGGCGTTCCCGGGAGCAGCACCTGCTTCGCCGGCTCCGGCGCCGCCACGAAGAGGCGTGCCCCGCTCCCGCCCGACGGCAGCCGTCCCTCGATTTCGTACCCGGGGAACGAATTCGAGAAACCGGCCGGGTTCGGCCACGGCGGCGGATCCACCGTCGACCTCGGCGACGCAGCAAAGGGCGGCGGCGCCGTTGCGGCGCCTCGATGCGCCATGAGCGGCGGCGGCGGCGGCGCGCCCGGTCCGACCGGACCATGCGCCGGAACGAGGGAATGCCGACGCGGCGGAACACGGACTCCGGCGATCCGCAACGGCCGCTGCACGACGGCGCTCCAGAGCCGCATGCCGACCTCGACGATGCGCGACTGGAATCGCTCGGCGCTGCGATCGGCCTCCCGGAATCGGCCGATCACGAGCAGCACGAGCGCGCGGGCGAGCGAGAACGGTGCCACCGCGAGATTCACCACCGCCGTGATCAGGTCGCCGACGATGCCGCCCGCGCACGCGATGATGCGCCCGACCGCCACCGCCACGAATCGCACGCTCACGATCAGCACCATGATCGCCACGCCCGCAAGGAAGAGGCCCAGCAGGATCGCGAGCACCGTGCCGATGACGCCGAAATCGCTTCCGAAGGGACTCAACGCGCACCTCGCGGGGGAAAACGGATCGACGACCACGCCTTGGAGTCCGACGCGCCGTCGGGCGACACGGAGGGAGCGCCCGCCTCGACCCGGTAGATCTCGGCGATCGCGGCATCGAACGCGGAGTCGGAGGCCGCGAGCCCCGCGCGCTCCGCCTCGCGCGACTCCTCCTCGGTGAAGCTGTACTCGGAGATCGTGCGCGCGAGCTCGCCGCGCAGCCGATCACGGATCCGAGCCACATGCCGCGACACGGTCGGTTCGCTCGTGCCGATCCGCTCGGCCACCTCGCGACCGACGACGCCGTCGAGCACGCGCGTCTGCCAGACCTGGAATCCCAGGAAATCGCTCGTCGACTCCACGCGGCGGATCGCCGCCATGACCTTCGCGCGGAAGATGCGGCGTTCGTACTCGTCGTCCGGCGCCACGCCGTCGCTCGAAGCGGGTGGACCCGCGTCGAGGCTGAACGCGCGGCGCCCGCCGCCTCGCTTGCCGGCCATGCGTCGATCCACTTCATCGCCGAAGATGTGTCGCGCGATCGAAAGCAGCCAGGTGCTGAAGCGGACGCCGCGCTCGGGATCGAATCGCTCGATCGCGCCGGCGAGTTGCGCGAGCGTCTCCTGCGTCAGATCGCGTGCCGTCTCCGGGCCGATCGCCCCTCGCCCCCAACGCGCGAAGTGAGCGCGAATGACGGGGCCGAAGGTCTCCCACAGCTCGAACCATGCGGATTCGTCGCGATTGCGAAGTCGATCGACGAAGGTCGTGGTGATCGGATGCATGGCGTCGTCGCGACCCTCTTGGGAGGGGCCCGGGCCCGTTTTCAAGTGTACGACGCAAGTTCTCGCGCCCATGTT
Source organism: Phycisphaerae bacterium (assembly GCA_016873355.1). Taxonomy (GTDB): domain Bacteria; phylum Planctomycetota; class Phycisphaerae; order Phycisphaerales; family SM1A02; genus VGXK01. The sequence goes on from VGXK01000039.1 coordinate 8,199, forward strand.
CGCACGCACATGAAATGGCGACACGGGCATCCCGAAGAGCACGCCGACGCAACGACCGGATCGACCGCGCGGAGGTGTGCGGCCGCAGCCGGATGCGAAAGGAGCCTGCAATGCCGTTCTTCCGAACCGTACTTCGTTGGTCGCTGATCGCCGGCATCGGCGTCGGCGCGCTCGCCATGGTCGTCGGCCCGAATCGAGTCGGCGCCGCGGCCGATCAGATCCGCACCTGGAGCCAGGATGCCATCGACCGGATGGTCGACGATCCCATCGCGCTTCGCCGGCAGCTCGAGCAGCTCGGCGCCGAGTATCCGGGGCGGATCGGCCAGCTTCGCGGCGAGATCTCGCAGCTCGACCGACAACTCACTCAGCTTTCGCAGGAGTGCGAGGTCAGCCGGCGCGTCGTCGCGATGACGACGAGCGACCTCGAGCAGATGCAGACGGCGCTCGCGGCGGCGGCGCCGGTTGCCGCGGGCCCGACCGCCCGAACCGCGTCGCTCCACTCGCGCGACGCCTCCGAGGCGGGTCGCATCCGAGCCGAGGCGAAGCGCGTGCAGCACATCCGCTCGTCGCATCAGGATCGGCTCACCGGCGGCGAGAAGCAGCTCGTGATGCTCAAGGATCAGCGCGAAAAGCTCGCCACCGTTCTCCAGAAGCTCGAGCGCGAGCACGGCGACTTCCAGGTGAAGCTCGCGGCGCTCGATCGACAGATCGACGCGGTCGGCCGCAATCAGCGCCTCATCGAAATGGCCAGGGAGCAGGCCAAGGTGCTCGCCGAGTACGAGCGATGCGGTCGCGTCGGCAACCTCGGCCAGCTCGAGGGTCGCCTCGAGCAGATTCGGCTCGAGCAGGAGGCTCAGCTTCAGGTGCTCCTACAGGCTGGAGAGGGCGATCCGTACGAAGCGGCGGCCCGGGAATCGATTCGCAACGGCGAGTCGAGCGACGACGAGGCGCCCCCGGTCCCGAGCTCACTCCAGGCCAACCTCGGCGCTCCAACCCCCGTCCGCGCCCTGCTTCCATGAGACCTTGAGGTTTCGCGGTCGCAGGTTCCGTGTCGAGAGTTCCGGCAGCGGCGGCGGCTTCGCGGGCTTCTCGGCGGCGTCGGAGGATCGCTCCTCCGTCCCGCCGGCGCCCGAGCCGCCGCCGTCGCGTTCATCGTCCTTTGCAGTCGCGCGGCGCGGCGGCTTCGGTCCCTTCCACACGAATTCGATCTCCGGGGCTCGTCGTCGATCCTGGATCTGATCGGGCGGAATCGAATAGAGCGACTCGTCCTCGGCTCGAAGCGTGACCGGACCGGCATGCGAGCCCATCGCGAGCGTGAAGCCTTCCTTCTTCAGCGCCGACTTCAGTTCCTCGAGCGACGACGGATGAACGTTTCGATCGCGCAGGCGCAGCAGACCTTCCGAGAGAAAGGTGAGCCGGTCCATGGCGGCGCGCACGCTTCCCGGGCTCTGCTGCTTCACGAATTCGCGCCAGCGTCGCTCGAAGTCGGCCAGCGCGCGATCGTCGGTTCCGCCGAATGCCATGCGGAACGAACTCACGGGATCGCGACCTTCGTTGAGGTTGCGAAGGTAGGCGGAGAAGCGATCGCTCAGGCGGCCGCCCTCACCCCAGAGAAGAAAGTGCACCATCGACGCCGACTGGGCGTACTGCGCATCCGCCGTTCCGCGCGACACGGCGCCGTTCCAGGCCCGAAGGTCGCGCGACAGCAGATCCTCGAAGGGAACGATGCGCCCCTGCTCGATCAACGACTTGACCTTGGCGAGCGTGGACTCCGTCATCTGCCCCTCGATCACGGTGCCGTTCACCACGACCGACTCGCCGAAGTACTCCGCGAGCCCTTCGTTCGCCCACGGTGGCAGATCGTGATCGAAGAAGATGTTCGCGATCTGGTGGAAGCCCTCGTGCCGGATCACGTGCTCGACTCGCGCGCTGGGAAGTCCCTGCGTGAAGAAGGCGAGGCCAGCCCCCTTCGGCCCGACGAAGAACATGCCGCCCGAACCCGTGCCGCTCGCGCCGAAGCGCGTGCGGAGCGTGTCGAGGTAGTCCTGTTCGGTCGCGAACATGAAGACATCCAGGTGCGCGGAACCGCGAGGGCGCAGCCCCTTCATGAGCCTCGTGTACTCCAGGTACATCGTGTCGAGCAGGTTCGCGTAGCGACGCGTGTCCTCCGCGGGCAGATCGCTGCGAATCGTGTAGAAGCGGCTCCTCGGAAGCGACCCGCGCGGCCCCGGATCGGTGCGCTCCCACCAGCTTCCGCCTCGCAGCGTCGGCGCGCGTTGCCCAAGCGCGATCGGCGCGGCGGCGAGCAGAGCGAACGCGACCAGGAGCGCACGCACGGCGGGACGCGATGACCGCGGTGCGAGCCGGGCCGTTGCCGGCCGCGAAAACGCTGCCTTCAGATGCGATGCGGCCCGAACGGCGCGGGGCATGAGGATC
>VGXK01000040.1 GCA_016873355.1 Phycisphaerae bacterium
GGCTGCGTCATGCTGCTGGCGCTGCTGCTGGCGGACATGCTCTACGCGGTCGCCGATCCGCGGGTGACCTATGCCTGAGCGCGCGAAGGGGAATGCGAGTGCGGGCGCGGGCGCCAATCCGGCCGCGAATCCGGGCGCGCGAGCGAGCTCGGCGGCGAGCGCGGCCGGAGCGCAGGACACCCCGCCGGTCGAGGCGATCTCCGGCATCGAGGCGATGCGCGGCGTGGGCGTGCAGCGGGCGCGCGGCTTCTGGGCGGACGCGTGGTCGCGCGTGCTCGGCACGCGCACGGCGGACTTCGCGCTCCTGTGGGTGGCGTTCGTGGCGGTGCTTGCGGTGGTGGCGCCGCTCATCGCGAACGCGCAGCCGCTCTGGCTCGAGCATCTCCAGCCGCCGGCGCGCGGCGAGTCGTCCTACTCGCCGCTCTGGCGCAGCCTGAACGCCACGGATCTGCTCTTGCTCGCGGGCGCGCCGATCGTGGTGCTCGTCATGTGGCTGCCGTTGCGCACGCCGCGTTCGACGCGGCTCGGCGCGATCATCGTGCTCTCGATCTGCGCCGTGCTCGCCGCCGCGTGCGCCCAGTTCGCATTGAGCTGGGTCGACTCGCCCATGCGCGGCGACGCCGTCAAGGAATTTCGCGCGTTCCTGGCCGAGTGGTTTCCCGGGCGCTGGGGGCAGGTGCTGCTCGCGTTCGCGGTGGCGCTTCCGGTCGGCGTCGCCGCGTCGCTGGCGCCCTTCGTGGGCGGCTGGTGGCGGCGCGGCGTGCTCGTGACGCTCGTGCTGGCGGCGGTGGCCACGGCGTGCGGCTGGCGCACCTTCCTTGCTCCCACCGACTACGACGCGATGATCGCCGCCGAGGCGCGCGGCGAGATCCGCACGGTGTCCACGCTCATTCCGTGGTCGCCGGACCGGGCGCGGAGCGAACTCATCATCGTGCCGCCCATGCGAACGGTCGCGGAGGCGTTCGACGAGAAGATCCGACGGCTTGGAGAAGCGAGCGATCGCGCGAAGGCGGCCGCCGAGCGCGCAAGCGCAAGCGGCCGGCGCTTCGATCTCATGCGCGCCGAGGACGACGAGCGCCAGGCCACGCGCCAGCGCTCGCAGCTCGAGGCCGAGCTCGCGAAGCTCAAGGAGACGGACTTCGCGTCGAGGCGATTCATCCTCGGCACCGACTCGAACGGCGTCGACGTGCTTTCGCAATTGATCTGGGCGTGCCGACTGAGCCTGAGCGTGGGATTCGTCTCGACCGGAATCGCGCTGCTCATCGGCGTCACGCTCGGCGCGCTCATGGGCTACTTCGGCGGCTGGGTGGATCTGCTGCTCTTCCGCGTCGTCGAGATCTTCATGGCCATGCCGGTGCTCTTCCTGCTCATCGTGGCGGCGGGCGTGCTGCCGCGCAACACCTACGTGATGATGGCGATCATCGGCTGCGTGAGCTGGACGGGTGCGGCGCGCTTCACGCGCGCGGAGTTCCTCAAGCTGCGCGGCCAGGATTTCGTGCAGAGCTGCCGCGCGGTGGGATTGCCGCTGCCGTCGATCCTCTTCAAGCACATGCTGCCGAACGGCGTGACGCCCGTGCTCGTCGACGCGAGCTTCGCGATCGCCGCGGCGATCCTCGCCGAGGCGACGCTGTCGTTCCTCGGTCTCGGGCCGGACAACCAGGCAAGCTGGGGCAAGCTGCTCTCGAGCGCGATGGGCTCGACCGGGACCTTCCTCTGGTGGCTCGCCATCTTCCCCGGCTTCGTCATCTTCCTTTCGGTGCTGAGCTACAACGTGATCGGCGGCGCCCTGCGAGACGCGATCGATCCCAAGCTGCGAAAGGCGGCGCACTGAGATGAGCGGACGCGAGCCGGCACGCGGCGATTCGACCGCAGCGATCGGGGCGACCGCCGCCGCGGGCGTGCGCAACGCATCGAGACCGCTGCTCGATGTGGCCGACCTCGCGGTGAGTTTCGACAACACGAGCGCTCCCGGCGCGCCGCGCGTGTTGGCGGTGGCGGGGGCCCACATGAGCGTCTTTCCGCGTCAGACGCTGGCGGTGGTCGGCGAATCGGGTTGCGGCAAGAGCGTCACCGCCATGAGCGCCATGCAGTTGATCCCGTGTCCGCCCGGGCGCTACGACCGCGGCACGATTCTCTTCGAGGGGCGCGACATTCTGAGTCTCTCGGAGAAGGAGATGCTCCAGATCCGCGGAGGTCGCATCGCCATGATCTTCCAGGAGCCGATGACGAGTCTCAATCCCGTCTACACGATCGGCGACCAGATCATGGAGGCGGTGCTGTTGCATCAGAAGGTGACGGCGCAGGACGCGTTCGAGATCTCGGTGAAGGCGCTCGAGGATGTCGGCATTCCGCGCCCGCGCGAGCGCATGGAGGCGTATCCGCATCAATTCTCCGGCGGCATGCGCCAGCGCGTGATGATCGCGATGGCGCTCGCGTGCCGGCCGACGCTCCTGCTCGCCGACGAACCGACGACCGCGCTCGATGTGACGATCCAGGCGCAGATTCTCGAGCTGCTTCGCAATCTCCAGCACTCGCGCGACATGGGCATGATGCTGATCACGCACAACCTCGGCGTGGTCGCGGAGAACGCGGATGTGGTGTGCGTCATGTACGCGGGGCGCGTCGTCGAGTACGCGCAGGTGTTCGAGCTCTTCGATCGGCCGCTGCACCCGTACACGCGGGCGCTCTTCGCGTCGATTCCCGGCATGCACGATTCGAAGCATCGCCTCGTCACCGTGGACGAAGTGGTGAACGATCCGGCGCAGTTCCGCAAGCTGCCGGGCGCCGATCGCGGCGTGATCGCGTGGTGGCCGTTCATGCCGAAGGAGGAGCGGCCGAGGCTCGTTCCGGGGCGCGACGAGTATGCGCTGCATGAGATCGAGCCGGGTCGCTGGGTGGGTTGCTGGCGCACCGAGGAGCTCGAGGCGCAGCCGTCGCGTCGGCCCGAGCTTCAGTTCCGGCGCGACGGTGCGAGCGCGGGGGTCGCCGGTGCCGCCTCCGCTGCGTCATGAGCGCCGCGCCCCGCATCCGCTGGCGACGCCTCTCGCCGCGCGCGATCCTTCCCGCGTATCAGAGCGAACATGCGGCGGGCATGGATCTGCACGCGGCGATCGAGCAATCCATGACGCTCGCGCCCGGCGCCATTCATCTCGTGCCGTGCGGCTTCTCGATGGCGCTGCCTCCCGGCTTCGAGGCACAGGTGCGCCCGCGCAGCGGTCTCGCGGTGAAGCACGGCATCGGCATGCCGAACACGCCGGGCACGATCGACGCCGACTATCGCGGCGAAGTGAAGGTGCCGCTCATCAATCTCGGGCCCAACGCGTTCACGATCGAGCCCGGCATGCGAATCGCGCAGATGGTCATCGCGCGCGTCGAGCGCGCGTCGATCGAGGAGTGCGATTCGCTCGACGAGACGACGCGCGGCGCCGGCGGCTTCGGCAGCACCGGTCACTGACGGGCGCCGCTGTCGACGCACAAGGGGGTGCGACGATGAGGCTCGGCCCGCCCACGCGAGCGGGCTGCCTGGCCCGACGCGATGCACCGTTGCGGATGCGATGCGAACACGGCCGCCAACGCGAACTTCGCAAGGGGCTTCGCGTATGCTCGCGGAATGGCCAACGCACCGACCGCCGTTTCGTCGTCTGCACCCGCAACCATCGCCGTTCCGCTGCTCGATCTGAAGGCGCAGTACGCCACGATCCGCTCGGAAATCGAGCCGGTGGTGAAGGACGTCATCGAGAGCCAGTACTTCATCGGCGGCCCGCAGATCGAGGCGCTCGAGAAGGAAGTCGCCGAGTACAGCAGGGCGAAGCACGCGATCGGATGCGCAAACGGAAGCGACGCGATCGTGCTGGCGCTCCAGGCGCTCGGCATCGGTCCCGGGGATGAAGTGGTGATTCCCACCTACACCTTCTTCGCGACCGCGGGAAGCGTGAGCCGACTCGGAGCGAAGCCCGTCTTCGCCGACATCGATCCCGTCACCTACAACCTCTGCCCCGAGTCGCTGCGCCGAGCGATCGGCCGCTGCCGCAAGCTGCGCGCCCTCATTCCGGTGCACCTCTTCGGCCAGGCCGCGGATCTCGACTCGATCCTCGCGATCGCTTCGGAGCAGCGCGTGCCCGTGATCGAGGACGCGGCGCAGGCGATCGGCAGCGAAGACACGGGCGGGCGTCGCATCGGCTCGCGCGGAGCGATCGTCACCTTCAGCTTCTTCCCGAGCAAGAATCTCGGCGGCTTCGGCGACGGCGGCATGGTGACCACGAACGACTCGTCGCTCGCCGAACGGCTGCGTCGACTGCGCAATCACGGCATGGAGCCTCGCTACTACCACGACGAGATCGGCATGAACTCGCGCCTGGACGCGCTCCAGGCGGCGGTGCTGCGCGTAAAGCTGCGGCATCTCGACGCATGGACGCAGGCGCGGCAGTCGAACGCGGCGTGGTACGACCGTGCGCTCGGCGAGAGCGGCGCCAAGTCGAGCCGCGAGCCCGTCGACTCGGGCGGACTTGCGATCCGCACGCCGCAGCCGGCGCCGCACGGCGCGCGGCACATCTACAACCAGTACGTGGTGCGCGTGCCGCAGAAGATCCGCGACAAGGTGCGCGAGGAGCTCACCGCGCGGAAGATCGGCACCGAGATCTACTACCCGCTTCCGCTGCACCTTCAGAAGTGCTTCGCGTTCATCGGCGACGGTCCCGGATCGCATCCGCACTCCGAGCGCGCGGCGAAGGAGACGATCGCGCTGCCGATCTACGGCGAGCTCACCGAGGCGCAGCGCCGGCATGTGGTCGACTCGCTCGTCGACGCGGTGAAGCGGCTTGCCTAGACGACGCGGCGCGGGAAAGGAACGACGAAGCCGCGTCTCGCAGGGGCGGCATCGAAGCGCGGTCGGCCGGCCCGCGAGCGCGTCGCCGCGCAGGTCGCCGCGGCCGCTTCGCGTGCTCGTGATTGCGCCGCATCCGGACGACGCGGAGCTCGCGATGGGCGGCACGATCGCCAAGATGGCGTCGCTCGGCCATCGCGTGCACGTGGTCGATCTGACGAACGGGGAGCCGACGCCGTTCGGAACGCCCGAGCGCCGCGCGGAGGAGTCGGCGCGTGCGGCCGAGATCCTGGGCATCACGCGATCGTGCCTCGGGTTGACGAATCGCGAGCTCGTGCACGATCTCGCGTCGCGCCACCGGGTGGCGGCGGAGATCCGGCGCGAGCGTCCGGACATGCTCTTCGTGCCGTACTTCGAGGATGCGCATCCCGATCATCGCGCGGCGACGCTCATCGCCGAGGACGCGCGCTTCGACGCGAAGCTGACGAAGTCCCGCATTCCGGGGGAACCGCACTGGACGCCGCGGCTCTTCCACTACTTCGCCACGCACCTGAAGATCGTGCCGCAGCCGTCGTTCCTGATCGACACGAGCGGGTTCGATTCGATTCGCCGCCGCGCCGTGCTCGCCTATCGAAGCCAGTTCGTCGATCACCGCGCGAATCGCCGCGTGGTCGAGTGGCTCGACACCGCGGCGAAGTTCTTCGGAAGCAGGATCGGCGCGGAGACGGCGGAGCCGTTCTACAGCCGCGAGTGCGTGGGAATCGACGATCTCGCGTCGATCGCGGCACGGCCGGACACGGGCTCACTTGGCGGGGGTTGAAGGCGGCGCGGGCGCCGTCGTCGCGATCTCGCGCTCGAGATCTCGCCGCAGATCCGTGGCGAGTTCCCGCAGGAACTCGTGGATCCGATCGGCTCGCTCGCGATCACGATCGCCGAGCGCGAAGAGGTACTCGCGCGAGTAGCGGGCGAGCGTGAAGAGATCGTCGGCGCGGCGGGACATGAGCGCCGCCGAACGCGGCCGCAGGCACGCGCGGCCGATGGCGCCCGAGAGCCCGTCCGGCAGCCCCGCGAGCGGCTCGGCCAGCACCCGCAGAAGCTGCGCCCGCAATCGCCAGATCGGCGCTTCCCGAGCCTGCACGCTCAGCGCCTCGCGAAGCGCCGAATCGTCGTTCCGCGCCAGCGCCTCGACCGCAAGCGCCACGCGAGCGTCCATGGCGTCGGTCGAACCCGGCACGCCGCCGAGATCGTCCCATCCGCCCCAGCGTCCGATGAGGCGCGGATTCGCGCGCGAACGCGAGAGGGCCGCCGCATCCTCGACGAGCGCGAAGAGTTCGAGCATCGGTCCGATCGCCGCGATCGCCTTGTCGCCGTCGCCCGCCGACCACGCCGCGGCCCACGCGGCCCGGCGCGAGTCGAGCGCTGCGAGCAGTTCGGGCACGCGTCCCGCCGCAAGCTCGATCACCACCGCGTCGCCCTGGCGAAGCGCCTTCTCCGCCGCAAGCTCGCGCACCTGATTCCACTGCGACACGAACGCCTCGGCCTGAGGCAGGATCGTCTCGCCGCGCCCGGCGTCGCCGATCGACTTGAGCGTCGCGATCCACTTCGCCTCGAGCGGCCTGGCGGAGCCGGGCATGCGGGCCTCGATCTCGCCGAGCGCGCGATCGATGCCGTCGAGCGCCGCGATCGCGCGGATGCGCCGGCGCTGGCTCTCGAGCAGGCTGGCGCAGGCGGGATCCGTGGGATGCGCATCGGGCGCCGCCAGCGATTCGACCTGGCGAAGCACCGGCTCCTCGCTCTTGAGCGCTTCGCGCGAGAGCTCCCGACGCAGCGTCCGCAGGGAGCGCCGCACGTCCGCTTCGTCGCGCCGGCGCACCTCCGCCATCGTGGCGAGCAATGGGGAAATCATGTCGAGCCGCTCGATGCGGCTCGTGGTCTCGCGCTCGTCGGGCGCGGCCGACGCGAGCGCCGTGATCGCCTTGAGCGGACGCGCCGGATCGATCGGACCGCGCGGACTCTTCGAGATCGGCCGCACGAGCGCCTCGGTGGCGTCGATCGCGCGGGCGACGGCGGCGAGGTGTTCGAGCGCGAGCCTCGCCGCGTCCCGCCCGTCCGCGCTCTCGCTCGAGGCCACGGCCCTGGCGAGCCGCGCCTGGAGTTCCGTGCGTCTCGACTCCGGCATCCACTTCGCCTTCGAGATCGACGCCGCGATCGACGGCGCCTCGAGCAGCGGCTCGCAGATCGGCCCGAGTTCCGCGTCGAGATCGGACCATTGTTCCGCAGCCTCGGCGGCCGCCGCGATTCGCTCGAGCGACCCCGCGACCTCGGGAGGGATCGATTCGGCGCGAGCCGCATGACGCAGCCGCGCCGACCAGGGCGTCGATTCCGCGCTCGACGCCGCTCCGCCGATCACGGGCCAGGGATTCCGCACGCGCGGAAGCCCCGCTCCCTCGAGCACGCCGTTCGCATTCGCAAGCGCCCGCTCGAGCGCGCCGGCGAGCTCGGCGGTCGGCGTGGCGCGAAGCACCGCGGGCGCGGCGACGAACCGATCGAGACCCTCGCGCGCTCGATCGAACGCGCGGCCCTGCGACGGAATGCGATCGATCGCGCGATCGAACTCGCCCCGCGCATCCGCCAGCCGGAACCCCGCCTCGACGAGATCGTTCCGCGGCTGTCCGGGTTCCGCGCCGCGCACGAGCATTTCGTGCGCCACGCGCCGCCACGCGATCGACGCCTCGATCTTCCACGCAAGATCGCCGGCCGAGCGTGCCCGCGCGGTGAGCGGTTCCACTTCCTGCGCCAGCGCCACGGCCAGCGCCGACGCGGCGTTTCGCTCCGGCAGCGCGGGCGCCGGCGGCGCGGGATCGAGGTTCAATCGCTGGGCGTGGCCCGCCGTCGTCGCGACGCCGACGACGATCGCCGAGATCCACGGCGCGAGTCCCGCGAGCGCGTCGGCGCATCGACCGCGCTGCGTTCGCGTTCCTGCCGCGCTTCGCGTGCCGCTCGCGGCGATCATGCCTCGCACCGCCACTTCGGATCGAGATGGATCCACTCCAGGCACAGGCCGTGCGCCGGAAGCGTCGGCCCGGCGCGGCGCCGATCCATCGAATCGAGGATCGCCGTGACCTCCGTCGCCGGAATCCTGCCGCGCCCGACTTCCACGATCGTGCCCGCGATGATTCGCACCATGTTGTAGAGGAAGCCGGGGCCGGCGACGTCGATCGCGAGATCGTGCGCATCGATCGCGCGCACGCGGCAGGTGTGGATGGTGCGCACGGTCGTCTCGCGGCCGTGGTCGGCGCTCGTCATCGCGAGAAAGTCTCGCGTGCCTTCGAACGCGCCCGCGGCGCGCTGCATGGCCGCCGGATCGAGGCGATGGAAGGTGAACCAGACCCACCGACGATCGAAGAGCGGCTGCGCCACGCCCTGACCGACGCCGTGCCGGATGCGGTATCGATAGCCCTTGCTGGCGCAATGCACCGACGGATCGAACTCCGCCGGCGCCGCGTGCGCCGACAGAACCTGCACATCCTCGGGAAGCCGCGACGAAATCGCCGCGGCCAAGCGGTCGACCGGAATCCGAGTCTCCGTATCGAACGCGGCGATCTGCATCTTCGCGTGCACGCCCGAGTCGGTGCGGCTGGCGCCCTGCACGCGAGTCGGGGCGCCCACGGCGGTCGAAACCGCCTCCTCCACCACGCCCTGCACCGTCCGCAACGGAGAAGCGCCCGGCGGTTCCTGCCGCTGCCAGCCGTGGAAGTCCGTGCCGTCGTAGGCCAGGTGCAGTCGGAATCGCGGCATCGACGCATTATCGCAACCTGGCGCACGGGCGATCGGCGGTCGCTGCCTGAACAATGCTGGAACCTCGCGGTCGCTCCGGTACCATCCGGGCCGACATCGACGCACGAGCGCATCGTGCGCGATGATCGAGTGCCAACCCATTTCGAGGAGAGATTCATGAGACGAGTTCTTGCGGGCGCCGCCGCGGGCGCGGCCTTTGCGGCGATGGCGGCCGCCGACGGCTTCATCACGGTCGACGGAAGCGCGGAGGCCAAGTACGGCGCAGCGCTGGCGGAACAGGACACGGTGACCGGTTTCGGCAACAGCGACCTTGGCGTCACCGGCTGGGCGAACGGTTCCGAGCTCGATGCCGGATTCGCGTTCCTCGACATCGGCGGCGACGCGCTCTACCTGGTCCTCGCGGGCAATCTCGAGAGCAACTTCAACAAGCTCGAAGTCTTCATCGACACCGGAATCCCGGGTCAGAACCAGCTTCGCGGCGACAATGCCGACGTCGACTTCAACGGACTGAACCGCATGGGCCACCTGGACGACATGAATCCCGGCCTCAAGTTCGACGAGGACTTCGAAGCGTCCTTCTGGTTCAGCGCCACCTGCGGCAATCCGAACGGGGCCGGCATCTTCGCGCTCTACGCGAATGCGGCGCTGCTCGCTCCCGAGGGCGGCGCACCCGGCGCATACCTCGGCACCTGCGGCGACGGCGAGGTCATCGTCTCGGCGCTCGGCATCGACGTGGCGATCAACAACTCGAACACGCGCGGCGTGAGCGGCGGCGCCAGCGGCAGCGGCTCCGGTGCGGGCGTGACGACCGGCGTCGAGATCAAGATCCCGCTTTCGCTCATGGGCTACTCGAAGGGTCCGATCAAGGTCTGCGCGTTCATCAACGGCTCAAGTCACGACTACATGTCGAATCAGGTCCTCGGCGGCGTGGGCGGCCTTCAGAATCTCTCGTGCGGTCCGGACAGCTGCAACTGGGTCGACATCCGCACGATCGACCTGAGCACGATTCCCGGCAACCAGTACTTCGTGATCGGCGACCTGCCCGAAACCTGCCCGGCCGACTTCAACGACGACGGCGTGGTCGACGGCGACGATCTCGGCGCCCTGCTGGGCCAGTGGGGCGATTGCCTCGGCTGCGAAGCGGACTTCAACGACGACGGCGTGGTCGACGGCGACGATCTCGGCTCGCTGCTGGGCGAGTGGGGAGAATGCCCGGTCTGAGCCGTCGCACTCGCGAGGTTCAAGCGGCATCGGCCGCGTGAACGAATCGATTCAGAGGCGCTCGCCCTCGGCGCCGGTGCGGAAGAAGTGAACCGCATCGGCGTCGAGGGCGACGCTCGTTTCCGAGCCTTCGCGCGGCGCCTTCGACGACGCGGTGCGCACGACGAGTCGACCGAGCGCGGACGCGACGAGCACTTCCGCGCGATCGCCGAGGAACTCGACGGCCTCGACGCGTGCCACGACGCAGGGCGAATTCATCGAACCGAGCGCGAGATGCTCGGGGCGCACGCCGAGCACGGCGGACCCGTCTTCGAGCGGCGCCGCGGCGGCCGCCGGTTCCCTCGCGGCGATCGCCGAGCCTCGCGCGGTACCCGAGGCGCCGACGCCGCGCAGGCTCGAGGCCGGCAATTCGATCACGGCGCTCCCGGCGCTGAATCGAAGCGTCGAACCCGCTCGCGTCAATCGGCCCTCGATCAGGTTCATGGCGGGACTGCCCACGAATCCCGCCACGAATCGATTCGCGGGACGGTGGTAGAGCTCGGAGGGCGTTCCCGCCTGCATGACGCGACCGCCGTTCATCACCACGATGCGGTCGCCGAGACTCATCGCCTCTTCCTGATCGTGCGTGACGTGGATCATCGTGGCGCGCAGGCGTCGATGGAGGATCCGAAGTTCCGCGCGCATTTCGTGTCGCAGGCGGGCGTCGAGATTCGAGAGCGGTTCGTCGAGCAGGAAGACG
>VGXK01000041.1 GCA_016873355.1 Phycisphaerae bacterium
TCGCCGGCGCTCATCTGTCCGTGACCGACGATCACGCGCGCCTCGGGCACGAGCGATCGCACGCGGTCGGCCACCCGTTCGATCGAGCGAACGCGGTTGTGCACGAAGAAGATCTGCCCCTCGCGCGCGAGTTCGCGGCGGATGGCCTGCAGGATTCGTCGATCGTTCCAGGGGATCACCTCGGTGACGATCGCGCGGCGGTCGGGCGGCGGCGTGGTGAGCGAACTGATGTCGCGGAGACCGAGCAGCGCCATGTGCAGCGTGCGCGGGATCGGCGTGGCGCTCAGCGTGAGCACGTCGGCGGTCACGCGGAACTCGAGCAGGCGCTGCTTGTGCTCCACGCCGAAGCGCTGCTCCTCGTCGACGACGACGAGGCCAAGATCCTTGAGCCGCACGTCGGCCGAGAGCAGCCGATGGGTGCCGATGAGCACGTCCACCCGACCCGCCGCCGCGTCGTCGAGAATGGCCCGCTGCTCCGCGCTCGTCTTGAATCGGCTGAGGCTCTCGATTCGGAACGGATACCCGGCGAATCGCTCGCGGAAGGTGCGCTCGTGCTGCTCGGCGAGCACGGTGGTCGGCACGAGCACCGCCACCTGCTTGCCGAACTCGACCGCCTTGAACGCGCCGCGAATCGCAACTTCCGTCTTGCCGAAGCCCACGTCGCCGCACACGAGCCGGTCCATCGGCCGCGCCCGCGCCATGTCGCGCTTGAGCGCCGCGATCGCGGAGAGCTGATCCTCCGTCTCCTCGTAGGGGAACTCCGCTTCGAACTCGCGCTGCCACTCGGTGTCGTCGGGAAAGCGGATTCCGGGGGTCGCCTCGCGCACCGCCTGCACGCGCAGCAGTTCCGCGGCGAGGTCGAGCACCGCCTCCTCCACCCGCGCCTTCTGGTTCTTCCAGCGCTTGCCGCCGAGCATCGAGAGTTTCGGCTTCGCGCCGCCGGCGCCAACGTACTTCTGGATCAGGTCGACGCGCGACGCGGGCACGTGCAGCCGCGCGGCGCCGTCGAACTCGAGCGTGAGGAACTCCTCGTCGGGACCGCCGCGCGCCTCGGGAAGCCGCGCCAGGCCCGAGTAGAGCGCGATGCCGTGATCCCGGTGCACCACGAAGTCGCCGGGCGCGAACTGGAGGAACGCCTCGCGCGCCGCGGCGCGGCCGATCGTGGGCGCCAGCACGCGGCGGCGCGGCATCCATCGATGCAGCACTTCGTGCTGCGGCACGACCGCGAACTGCGCGGCGGCACGATTCGCGCCGCGGCTCGAGTCGGTCGACGCGCTCGCGTCTCCCCAGATGAAGCCGCGATGGAGGTGCCGCCGCTCGACCGCGACGGCGGCGCCGGGCGCATGCGTGGCGAGCAGCTCGCGCGCGCGAGCTTCTTCGCCCTCGTTGTCGCAGAGCAGCGAGAGCGGCATTTCGCTCGCCATCGTCGCGATCTCGTCGAAGGCCGCGCCGACCTGCTCCGGGAATCCCGGCAGCGCCCGCACGGGAATCGACTCGATGCGATTCGACGCATTGCCGGCGGAGAACTGGTTCACGTCGAGCACGGCGTGCAGCGACGAGCCGAGGCTCCGGAACACCTCCGGGGGCGGAAACACGCCTCGCGAATCGTGCACGCGCTCCCAGTAGCCGCGGGCCTGCTCCGTGACCTCGGCGAGTTCCGCGATCACAGCGACCGTGCGGCGCGGCAGCAGCGACGCGAGCTGCACCGTTCCCGCGTCGCTCTGGATCGCGTCGGCGGAGGCGCTCACGATCGAGACCTCGTCGATCGCGCGATCGCTCGCCTGCGTCGCCGGATCGATCTCGAAGATGCGCTCGAGCTCGTCGCCGAGGAAATCGAGCCGCACCGGCGCCGATCCGCCGGGCGGATGGATGTCGACGAGCCCGCCTCGCACCGCGAAGTCGCCGGGCTGCTCCACCGTCTCGCCGCGCCGGTAGCCGCCGTCGGCGAGCCACTCGACGAGCTCGCGCCGGTTCACGCGCTCGCCGCGCCGAAGCCGGCGCAGCAGTTTCGGTTGGCGCGTTCGGTCGGGAACGCCCTGCATGAGCGCGGCGATCGGGGCGACGATCACGATCGCGGCGTGCTCGCCCGCTTCCACGCGCGTCGGTGCCGGCGCCGCCGGGAACGCGGCCTTCCTCGAACTCGGCGCGGAGGCGATCTTCGCCGCGAGCTCGGCGGCGCGCGTGCCCGCAGCTCGGCCGGTCTGCTCCGCGCCGAGTCGATCGACGAATCGAAGTCGAGCCGCGACGAGATCGAGCGCCGCGGCGCTCTCGCCCGGAAGCGCCTCGATCGCGGGAAAGAGCTCCGCACGGCAGCCGAGCTCCTCGATCTCGTCGACCATTTCGGCCGCTTCGTCGAGGTGCGCGGCGACGAGGAGCACCGGACGATCGAGGCGCACCGCGAGTCTCGACGCGATCACCGTGGTGCTGCTGCCGGCGGCGCCCCGCGCCGACACGGCGCCGCCCGACTCCACCGCCGCCGCGATTCGTGACACCGCCTCGCTCGCGTCGATCCGGGCGAGCCAATCGGCGCTCATGGGCGCTCCGGCGTGCCCGGCGAGTTCGGCGTGAACGGCGAACTCGCAGCCACCGAGGCCCACGGGCGAATCCGCTCGAGCGTGACGGGACCGATGCCTCGCACGCGCTCGAGCTCGTCGACCCGATCGAATCGGCCGTCGTCGCGTCGCGAGTCGACGATCCGCTGCGAGATCGACGGTCCCACCCCGGGAAGCAGCGCGAGTTCGACCACGCTCGCCGTGTTGAGGTCGACGACCCAGCGCTCGCCGGCGATCGGTGCGCCGACCGCATCCGCCGGACGCGTGCGCTGCGCGGCGCCGATCGCAAGCGCCGTCAGGAGCGCCCCGGCAACGATCGCCGGTGCGCGCGGCTCGCTGCGGCCGTGGTGCACGGCGGTGCTCACGGCCCCTCCTCGGCTTCGGCGCCGCCGTCGCCGCCGACGACGCCCGCCCCCTCTTCCGCCGCCTTCGCCGGCGGCAGCGCGCCGAGCGGCTCGCGCAGCCGTCGCCGGAGCGACACCAGCTTGGAGAGCACCGCCTTCGGGCGGCCGTTCGCGTCGAGCAGGCCGTCCTGCCGCGGCAATCCGCCGCCGCGCCCGTCGACGAGCCGATCCCACACGACGCCCGCCACGAACGGCTTCGAGAGCAGGATCGGCATCACGCGCCCGGCCCAGCGAGCCTGCGACTGATCCGACCACGAGCCTCGCCAGCCGCCCCCGCGCGGATCCTCCTCCAGGCTCGGCGCGCCGAGCGCGCTCACGATCACCGGCACCTCCATGAGGAAGAAGCGATCGAGCAGCGCGCTCACCTGCATGAGATCGCGCGTGCCCCGTCCGAAGCTCGAATCGCCGAAGACGACCGGCACTCCGATGCAGTCGAGGCGGATCCCGCCCTGCACGAGCTGGTCGAGGTACTCCCACGGCGGCGACGAACCGTCGAGCCGCGAGACTCGATCGCCGAACGGCTCGCCCACTTCCACGAGCACGCGTGCGCCGCGACGACTCTGCCGCACGAGCAGCGCGGCGCGACGCGTGAGATCGACTCGATCCTCCGCCGCCATCGGCGCGAGCTCGCACACGTGCAGGCCCGACGCGATGTTCCAGATCTCGACGAGCTCGCGGTATCGATAGACCACCTGCTCCATGAAGCGCCAGAGCAGCTCCTTGATCGACTCGTAGTTGCGAAGCGAATCGAGCGCCCACTCCGGCATCGACTCCGGATGCAGCCGAACGAGCGGACCCGCCACGATCGGCTTGCCGAGATTGCGAGCCCAGAGCATGCAGCGATCGACCGCGGTGAAGTCGATCGAATCGGGGCGCGGCTGCATCGACCGCCAGTTCGTCGTCACCGAGACGAGATCGAAGTCCTTGCGGATCAGCTCCGTCACCGGGGCCGGATCTCCGGCGGGATCGACCCGAACACCGAGCGTGCTGCGATTCGCCGGCTTCGTGCCGAACCGCCGGTGCAGCAGGATCTTCGCGTGCCGCATTGCGAGTCGTTCGGAGGCGTCGATCGCCGCGGCGAGCGCGTCGGCGTGTCTCGCCTCGGCCGCCGCCGGATCCTTCAGCACGCTCGCCTCCACGAAGATCTCCCGCGCCTGCTCCCAGCGCTCGAGCGCGTCTCCCGAGAGCGCGGGATCGAACATGAGCCATTCCTCGCTCTTGGCGATGAAGAGCTTGATGCGATGCCGCGCGAGCTCCTGGTTGAGTCGATACGGCTCCTCGCGCAGCGCCAGCAGACAGGTCTGAAGCATGAGCCGACCCATCGGTCCCGCGTCGTAGCCCAGACACAGCGCAGTCGCACGCGCATCGCGCGGCGTGCAGACGATCTCCCCGTCCCTGGACTCGATCGTCCCCGGAACAGGCAGGTCGTCTCGTCCGAGCAGATGTGCGCTCACCAATGGCCAGGCCTTTGCCGGGCCCGTCGCGTCGAACACCTCGAACCGGAGCATCCGGCCGCAGTGTACCCCCGACGCCGAATTCGTAGACTCGCGCCGCATGAACGACGCGCTCGCCGAGGCTCTCATGCGCTCCGCGCTCCCGCTGCCGGCGCGGCGCGAGGGCAAGGCGCGGGACGTGTACCGGATCCCCGCCCGCGCGGGCGAGCCGCCGCGTCTGCTCGTGATCGCCACCGACCGGATCAGCGCGTTCGACGTGGTCATGCCGACCCCCATTCCCGGCAAGGGTCGCATTCTCACGGAGCTCTCTCTCTTCTGGTTCCGCTTTCTCCGGCGTCGCTCGATCTGCCGCGATCACCTGGTCGACGACCGCGTCGATTCGATCCCGGGACTCGACGACTCGATGCGCCGGGCGCTCTCCGGCCGCAGCATGATCTGCCGCGAGGCTCGCGTGGTGCCGATCGAGTGCGTGGTGCGCGGCTATCTCGCCGGCAGCGGCTGGCGCGAGTACCGGCAGACGCGCGAGGTCTGCGGCGTGAAGCTGCCGGCGGGACTCGAGCTCGCGTCGAGGCTTCCCGAGCCGATCTTCACTCCGGCCACGAAGGCCTCCGTCGGCCACGACGAGAACATCACCTTCGAGGCGGCGGCTCGCGACGTCGGCGCCGCCACGATGCACCAGCTCCGCGACTGGTCGATCTCGCTCTACCGCGCGGCGGCGGAGCACGCGCGTGCGCGCGGCGTGATTCTCGCCGACACGAAGTTCGAGTTCGGTCACGCGCTCGACGACGGCGAACTCATCCTGATCGACGAGGTGCTCACGCCGGACTCGAGTCGGTACTGGCCCGTCGATCGCTGGCAGCCCGGTGCCGATCCGCCGAGCTTCGACAAGCAGTTCCTGCGGGACTGGCTGCTCGAGCTCGAGTCTCGCGGCGAGTGGAATCGCATGCCGCCGGGTCCGGAGCTGCCCGCGCCGATCGTGGAGCAGACGCTCTCGCGCTATCGCGAGGCGCTGAAGCGGCTCACGGCTCCGGCGCCGCCGGCGGCTCCGGAGTCGTAAGGCGCGTCGGCCGCAGCGCCGCCTCGACGACGTTGCGAAGAAGCATGGCGACCGTCATCGGTCCGACGCCGCCCGGCACCGGCGTGATGTGACCGGCCACGCGCGACGCCGAGTCGAAGTCCACGTCTCCCACCGTGCGCAGCGTTCCGTCGGGACCCGGCACGCGGTTGATGCCCACGTCGATCACCACGGCGCCGGGCTTGAGCATTTCGCCGGTCACGAGCCGCGGCACTCCCGCCGCCGCGACCACCACCTCCGCCCGTCGCGTGAACGATTCGATCTCGCGCGTGAAGCGATTCGTGCTCACGACCGTGGCTTCCTCGCGCATGAGCAGCACCGCGATCGGCTTGCCCACGATGTTGCTCGCGCCGACGACGACGGCGCTGGCGCCTCGAAGCGCCACTCCGCTGCGCCGGATGAGCTCGAGCGACGCAAGCGCCGTGCACGGGAGCAGGCTCGTGCGCCCGTAGACCACGTTGCCGATGTTCGCGGGGTTGACGCCCTCGACGTCCTTCTCCGGCGCGATCAGCGCCTGCATGCGTTCCGTGTCGACCCCTTCCGGAAGCGGCAGATGCAGCATGATCGCCTGCACCGCCGATTCGCCGTTGAGCACCTCGATTCTCGCCGCCACGCGAGCCTCGCCCGCGTTCTCGGGCAGTCGATGGAGCACGTACTCGATGCCGACCGCCGCGCAGGTCCGGGCCTGATTCGTGGCATAGAGCACGGCCGAGCGGTCCTCCCCCACCAGGATCGCGTCGAGCCGCACCCGGCGTTTCGCCTCGGCCACGCGCGCGGCCACCTGCCGGCGAACCTCCTCGGCGGCGGCCTTTCCGTCGATGATCGACGCGATCGCGGTCGAAGACATGTGATCGGAGGGTACCGAATGCACGCGAAGCGCTGGTACGCTGCGGCGGCCCTCGCGTCGGCGCGATGCCGTGCCGGGCGAATTCGAGCAAGGAGAGAACCATGCGCGCCTGCACCATCGCCGTCGTTCCGTTCGCACTCGTCGCGGTCGCGGCGTTCGCCCAGACCGACAATCGCCCGGCGGCGCCGAACGCGCCCGTCGCGCCGGCGCGGCCGGAGGCGCCCGCGACCACGCTCGGCGTCGGCGATCCCGCGCCCGCATTCGAGCCGGCGCACTGGATCAAGGGCAAGCCGATCGGCGGCTTCGAAACCGGCAAGACCTACGTGATCGAATTCTGGGCGACCTGGTGCGGACCGTGCATCGCCGTCATGCCGCATCTCACGGACCTCCAGAAGGAGCATCCGGAGGTGACCTTCGTGGGCATGGCCGCGTCGGAGCGCACGCCGAAGGAGGGCGAGCCGGACGAGCGCCTGCCGTTCGTGCGCGGATTCGTGCGCGGCAAGGGCGATCTGATGGGATACCGCGTGGCGTATTCGCCCGATCGCGACATCGCCACGCGCTGGATGACGGCCGCGGGGCAGAACGGCATCCCCTGCACCTTCATCGTGGGGCCCTCGGGACAAATCGAGTGGATCGGTCACCCCGGACGGATGGACGAGCCGCTCAAGCAGGTCATCGCCGGCAAGTGGGATCGCGATGCGGAGGTCAGCCGAAGCAAGGCGAGCCGCGCGGCGCGCGAGAAGCAGGCGGCGTTCGCCATGGCGCTCGCGCAGGCGCAGGCGGACAAGGACTGGGACGAGGTGGCGCGCCTCTACGGCGAGCGCATCAAGGATGAGCCCGACAACCCGATGCACTCGGTCATGCTCTACCAGGTGCTCGCGGGCCGTGCCGCGCGACCCGACCAGGCGGCGAAGGTCGGCGCCGAAGTCGTGGAGCGCTTCAAGGACAACGCCCAGGTGCTCAACGAGATCGCATGGTTCACGGTCGACGACCCCTCCGTGAAGACGCGCGACCTCGAACTGGCGCTCAAGGCCGCGGAGCGCGCGAACGATCTGACGAAGGGCTCGGACTTCATGATCCTCGACACGCTCGCGCGGGTCTGGTGGGAGAAGGGCGACTCGTCGAAGGCGGTCGAGCTTCAGAAGGCCGCGGTGGCGAAGATTCCCGCCGGCGACGAGACGGAGACGACGAAGCAGATCCGGAAGGCGCTCGAGAAGTACCAGGGCGGCGCCAGGTAGTCGCGGCGCCGCGGCGCCGCGTCGGCGCATCGGTGCGTCGGCGCACGCTCGGACGATTCTGGGCGCTCACTCGGCGCTTCGAGCGTCGATGGGCACTTCGCGAGCGCGGGCGCTCGAGCGATCGATCGCCGCCAGGATCTCCTGGACGGCGCGGCCCTGCTCCGCGGTGGCGGCGGGCTCGGCGCCCTCCTCCACCACCTTGCGGAACGCGCGAAGCTGCGCTTCGAAGGCGCGCTCGAGCGCTCGGGAGGAATCGAACGGCACCTGGAGATCGGCGAGCGTTCCGTTCGCTTCGGTGGCCACGCGCACCTCGTCGCCGAGCAGCGTGAAGCGGCAACCGCCCTTCTCGCCGAAGAGCGCGATGCCGTCGGGAAGCGATCGATCGGGAATGTTCGCGGCCCAGGTGACGTTGAGCTCGATCGTGAGACCTCCGTCGAAACGCACGAGCGCCGTGGCGTGGTCCTCCACGTCGAAGCGTCCGTCGAGCTTCGGAGGTCCCGCCCACATCTCCTCGAAGACGTATCCGCCCATGCGCGGGCCGAAGGTGGCGTAGCAGGCGCCGCTGGCGCGAAGCGCCTTCGGGAATCCGCAGAGCCAGAGCGCCTGATCGATCGCATGCACGCCGAGATCGATGAGCGGCCCGCCGCCGGAGCGCGCGCGGGTGGTGAACCAGCCGCCCAGCCCCGGGATTCCGCGGCGCCGATACATGCTGCACTTGGCGTGGTAGATGCGGCCGATCCGGCCGGCATCGATTTCGCCCTTCACCGCCAGCGGCGCCGGTGCGTGCCGGTACACGAATCCCATCTGGAGTCGAGGACCGTCCGGGCGCATCGCGTTGAGAATGCGATCGCACTCCTCCACCGTCGTGGCCATGGGCTTCTCGAGAAGCACGTGCTTGCCGGCCTCGAGCGCGCGGACGGCGATCTCGGCGTGGCAGTCGTTCGGCGTGGCGACGACGACCGCGTTCACGGAGCGCTCCGCGAGCAGCGCGTCGAGACTCGGCGCGGTGCGAAGCCCCTTCACCGTGGCGGCGAGCGCGCGTCCCTTGGACTCGTCGACATCCCAGACGAGCGGGGCGGCGACGCCGAGTCGCGCCGCGGTGGCGGCGTGCACGGTGCCGATGCTTCCTGCGCCGATGATGCCGAGTGAGAGCGACATGGGTTCCGCGCGGGTTGAGGAGCGTAGCGGGTCGGCGCCGGCGCGCCGATGCCGCGCATGCGACCCGCCGCGCCGATCGGGGCGTGCGGTCTCGGCGCCCCGGTACGCTTCGAACATGGGCAGCACGGGCGGCGCTGCGAAGCGCGTGGCGATCGTCGGCGCCGGCATCGTCGGACTCTCCACGGCGTGGTGGCTGGCGCGGCGAGGAGTGCCCTCGATCGTGATCGATCGCGAGGATCCGCTCGAGAGCGCCAGCGCCGGCAACGCGGGGCTGCTCTCGATCGGCCACTATCCGCTCACGAAGCCGGGCGCGAGCTGGCGCGGACTGCGCTGGATGGCGAGCCGTCGCAGTCCCCTCTACATCCGGCCGACGCTCGATCCGCGCGTCCTCTCGTGGCTCTGGACGTTCCACCGGCATTGCAACGCCGCGTGGTCGGATCGCTGCCTTGCGGCGCTCTGTCGACTCGGCTTTCCGGCGCTCGACGCGTTCGAAACGATCCTTCGGGAGGAGTCGATCGAGTGCGAGTACGCGCGCGACGGCTGGCTCGATGTCGCCGCCACGCGCGCGTCGCTCGATCATGCCCTAGCGGAGGCGCGGGCGCTCGAGCCGTTCGGATACTCGATCGCTCGAATCGACGGCGACTCGCTGCGCCGCGAGCATCCGGTGTTCCGGCGCGGGATCGCCGGCGCCATCCACTACCGCGACAGCGCTCGCTGCCATCCGGGGCGCTTTCTCGAAGGGCTGCTCGGCGCGGCGCGCCGGCGCGGCGTGGAAGTGCGCCTCGGCGCGACGGTCGAATCCGTCTTCCCGCGCGTGCGGCTTGCGAGCGGCGAGCAGATCGGCGCCGACGCGGTGGTGGTGGCCGCGGGCGCGTGGAGCTCGGAGCTCGTCGAGCCGCTCGGCGTGCGCCTGCCGCTCGTGGCCGCGCGCGGCTATCACCTTCATTACGACTCGGTGCCGGCCATGCCGGGCACGGGCTGCGTGCTGCGCGAGAGCTCGATCGCGGTCACGCCCATGGGCTCGTCGCTTCGGCTCGCGGGAACGCTCGAGATCGGCTCGATCGGACGGCCCTGGCTGCGCGAGCGCATCGAGGCGATCGTCGACGGCGCGTCGAAGGCGCTCGAAGGCGTGGAGCGATTCGGACCCGCGCGCGAATGGGCGGGATACCGCCCGTGCACGCCCGACGGAATGCCGGTGATCGGCGAGCATCGCCTCGAGCGAGGCGCGAGCGCGAGCTCGCCGCGCGTCTTCGTCGCCACCGGTCACGCGATGATGGGCATGACGCTCGGACCGATCAGCGGAAGGCTGATCTCGGAGCTCGTGCTCGGCGAGCCGCCGTCCGCCGACCTCTCGATGCTGGCGACCGACCGATTCGGTCGACGCCCCGTCACGGCGTGATCGGCCCCGAGAGCACGAGCCTCGCGGCGCCGCGCACGCCGCTCGAATCGCCGTGCAGGGCGCGGACGATCGGCGTGTCGAACGAGTCGGAGAAGACGAGCGGCGCCACGAGCGGCGGCAGCGCCTCGACGAGCCCTGGCGCGTTGCTCACGCCCCCGCCGAGCACGATCGCATCGGGATCGAGAAGATTGACGACGCCCGCGAGTGCCCGCGCGAGCCGGCGGGCGAGCCGTGCGATCGCGACGCCGGATTCGGCGGCGCCCGCGCCGACGCGTCCGACCGGCGCGCCGAACTCGCGCTCGAGCGCCGGTCCGCTGATCCACGCTTCGAGACAGTCGACGCGCCCGCACCAGCATCGGCGCGACGGCAGTGCTTCGTCCTCGGTGCCCGCGCGCGGCAGC
>VGXK01000042.1 GCA_016873355.1 Phycisphaerae bacterium
CGTGTGGCATCGTCGGGCTCCATCGGCGGATCCTCAAGATCCGCCTGCTTCGCCCTCCTTGCCACACTCGTCTCGCCAACGCCAGCTCGCGACGCCTGAGTCGTCACCGCTCTCGATCGAACGCGGGCGCTACGCCTTCGCGGCGCGAAGCACGCGGTCGACGCCCTCGTGATCGACGAGCACTTCCGCGCCGGCGAACCCCGGCGCGCGGGCGACGAGCTCGAGCGCCGGCGCGCGGTGCCGGTGTCCGATCTCGACGAGCAGCAATCCGCCCGGGCGAAGACGCGCGGCGGCGCCGTCGACCACGCGCCGCACGAGGTCGAGCCCGTCCGCGCCGCCCCGCAGCGAGATCGCGGGCTCGTAGTCGCGCACATTCGGCGGCAGCTCGGGCCATTCCGCGTCGGTGACGTACGGGGGATTCGCGGTGATGAGATCGAATTCGCCGCCGGAGGCGCCGTCGAGCGCGTCGTAGAGATCGCCGAATCGGAACTCGATGTTCTCGGCGCCGTGCCGCTCCGCATTTCGTTTCGCCAGCTCGAGCGCCGCGGGAACGATGTCCGTGGCGATCACCTCTGCGCGCACGCCCTTCGCAAGCGCGAGCGAGATCGCGATGCATCCCGTTCCCGTGCAGAGGTCGAGCACGCGCAATGCCGCGCCGCTTCGACCCGCGTCGGAATCGGCGCCCGCGGCGCCGGCCGTCGTATCCTCGCTTCCGCGTTCACGCAGGAACGAGATCGCCTCCTCCACGAGCCGCTCCGTCTCCGGGCGCGGAACGAGCGTGGCCGGCGACACGTGGAACGGCCGCGAGAAGAACCACGCCTCCCCCACCACGAACTGCACGGGCTCGTGGGCCGCCACCCGCTTCACCGAATCGCGCAGGCGCGCTCGCTCGGCCTCGCTCGCGGGCCGCTCCGGATCCATGTAGAGCTCGAGCCGCTCCACGCCGAATGCGGCCGCGAGCAGCATCTCGGCGCTCAGGCGCGGCGAATCCACGCCCCGCTTCTCGAGATGATCGATCATCCACCGAAGCAGTCGGCGGGTGGTCCAGGTGTCGTCTGCAGCGGCGGGCGTCTTCGCATCCATGCGTGCTCCGGGCCGCGATCGTAGCGGCGAACGCGGGTAGACTGCCTCGCCCTCTTCCTTCCTCGGAACGCCGGACGGCCATGAGCGCCATCGACCAGGACTTTCTCCGCGAGCTTGCCGATCGCGCCCGCGCGCAGGGGGCGTTCGCGGAGGTCCAGGTCACGCCGCGATCGCTTCGATGCGCCGCCGCCGACGCGGCCGCCGAGGCGTGGTACTCGGTGGAGCTCAAGCCCGAAGGCTGGTTCCTTTCGCTCGCCACTCCGGATCGCTGGCTGAGCGAATCGATCGAGGCGGACCTCATGCACACGGGCGACTCGCTCGAGGAGCTCTTCGAGGAGGAGCTCGTCGAATTCGGCGTCGAGGCGGCGCCGCCGCCGATAAAGCACTTCCGCTCGGACGAGCGCCTCTACATGTTCTGCGTGCGCCTTCCCGACGGTCACAATCCGGAGCTCGTCTCGAGATACCTGCTCGCGTTCGAAGCGACCTTCCGCTCGCTCGGCGACATGTCCGGCGGCGCCGAGGACGAGTGAGCCATGGCCATGCGGGTGCTGATGCTGGGTTGGGAGTTCCCTCCCTTCATCACCGGTGGTCTCGGAACCGCCTGCTACGGCCTGACGCGCGCCATGTCGCGACTCGGGCTCGACGTCACGTTCATGCTGCCCAAGTGCGTTGACCCGAGCTTCGCCACGCATGTGAAGCTCGTGGCGCCGGGACATCGAACGACGTCGGATCCGGCGGGAGCCCTGATTTCCGTGCCGATCGAAGTCGAGCGCTCGAGCGAGCCCGAGCCGCCGAACGCGGCCGCGCCGCGCCGGCCCGCGGGCGCGGGCCCGATGCCGATCCACGACCTCGTCGCGGCGATCGGTGCCGCGCTGTCGAAGCGCGGCGCCGTCGGCGCACTGCCGTCGGTCTACGGCTCCGGCGGACTGTCGTTGCGCCTCACGCCGCTCGTGCATTCCTCGGCCGGTCGACGCGTGCTGCGGCCGGACCTCACCGCGGCGGAAGCGGACACGCTCTGGCGCGAAATCACGCTGCACGAATTGCTTCCCGAAGCGGGGCCGCCGTCGTGGGAACGAGAACCCGCGATGGATCAGCGTTCCGCGTCGGCGGTCGACTACGACGGAGATCTGCTGGGCCAGTCGGAGCGCTACGCGCGCTTCTGCGTGGACGCGGCGCGAAACCTCCGTTTCGACGTGATCCACGCCCACGACTGGCTCACCTATCCCGCGGGACTCGCGGTGGCGCGGCTCACCGGCAAGCCGCTCGTCTGCCACATCCATTCGACCGAGTTCGACCGCTCGGGCGAGCACGTGAACCAGCCCGTCTACAACATCGAGCGCCGCGGCATGCACGGCGCGGTGCGCGTGATCTCGGTGAGCATGCTCACCAAGAACCTCTGCGTGAATCGATACGGCGTCTCGCCCGACAAGATCGACGTGGTCTACAACGGCGTCGAGCTCGATCCGCGGCAGGTCGGCATCGCGGGCATCGAGAAGAGCGATCACATCGTGCTCTACTTCGGCCGCATCACCATGCAGAAGGGGCCGGAGTACTTCATCGCCGCCGCCCGGCGCGTGCTCGAGGTGATGGACGACGTGAAGTTCGTGGTCGCCGGGAGCGGCGATCAGGCGCAGCGCATGATCGAGATGGCGGCGCAGCTCGGCATCGGCTCGAAGGTGCTCTTCACCGGGTTCCTTCGCGGCAAGGACATCCAGCGGGTCTTCTCCATGGCGGACCTCTACGTGATGCCGAGCGTGAGCGAGCCGTTCGGCATCGCGCCGCTCGAGGCGATGAGCCATCGCGTGCCGGTGATCATCAGCCGCACGAGCGGCGTGAGCGAGATCCTGGTGAACGCGCTCAAGTGCGACTTCTGGGATGTGGACGACATGGCGAACAAGATCGTCGCGGTGCTTCGGCATCCCCCGCTTCAGAACACGCTGCGGGATCGCGGCTATTTCGAGGTGCGCGGCATCACCTGGGAGGGCGCGGCGCGGCGCTGCGAGGAGTCCTATCGCCGCGCGCTCGGCGCGGTGACGCACGCCGGGCCCCGCTGAGCATCGGGACGGCCTCGATTCCGTTCGCATGCGCGATCACGGGACCCTCGTCGAGACGCGGAAGTCGACGCTGTCGAAGGTTCCGGCGATGTCGCGCACCGGCCCGGAATCGCGCGCCGAGTGGTTCGCGGCCGTGGCAGGGGGCATGGGCTACTTCCGAGTTCCGGCGATCGCGCTCGACCGGCGCTTGCGCATCAGGAGGCGCCCGTTCAGGATGCCGAGGTCCCGGACGATCAATCCGTTCAGGAGCTTCGGCTACCTCCGCGCCAGCCGGACCCAAGAAGCCACGGACACGGTCAAGTTCGTCTACGAGCGGCAGAGCAGGTTCGACGCCGTGATCGACATCGACGCGATCGTGCTCGTCGCGGCATGCGGCGCGGCCGAGCTCCAGGTCGATGGCGGAAACTTCATCCAGTGGGGCGCGATCGAAACCAGGGGCTCGTGATCGCCACCGTGCGCTGACGGCAGCGCGGCGCAACGGGTTGCATCGGCTCGACTCGACGGAATCGGGCCTCGCGTCGACGGGGCAGCTCGTGGAGTCGGCGGCGGTGCGGCGCAACCTATACTGGCCGGCCCCATGGGTTTCTTCTCGAAGCGAAAGGCGAACGCCGGCGTCGCGGAACGACCGGCGTCGGAGTCGCGCCAGCCTGCTTCAGGCGGTGACGGTCGCGCGCGAGGCGGGACGACGCCGCCCGCGTCGGGGCTCGTCGCCTCGAACGATTCGGCGCTCGAAGCGGAGATCCGTCGCATCGGCAGCGAGCTGCTCGATCGCGCGCGGGCGCATCGAAGCGGATTGCTGAGCGCCGCATTCTGGTCGGACAAGTTGATGGACTGGTCCATGAAGGACCAGGCGTTCAAGATCCAGCTCTTCCGATTCGTCGACGCGTTTCCGATGCTGCGGACGCCGGAACAGATCCACGATCACCTCGCCGATTCGATGAGTCAGCCGGGCGTGAAGGCGCCGCCGGGATTCGACCTCGGGCTGAAGGCCGGCGGCCTCTTGAAGGGCGTCGCCGCCAAGGCGATTTCATCGCAGATCACCGGCATGGCGGGCAAGTTCATCGCGGGCACGGACGCCGCGAGCGCGCTGCCGAAGCTCCATGCGATCCGCAAGGCGGGACTCGCGTTCAGCGTGGACCTGCTCGGCGAAGCGTGCGTGAGCGACGAGGAGGCCGGGGCGTACCAGTCGAAGTACCTCGACCTCATCGAGCACCTGCCGAAGGAAGTGTCGAGCTGGTCGGAGGATCCGCGGCTCGATCGAGATCACCTCGGCCCGATTCCGCGCACGAACGTGAGCATCAAGATCAGTTCGCTGCATGCGCGCACGGATCCGATCGACACCGAGGGTTCGATCCGCGGCCTGATGGACGGCCTGCGCCCGATTCTCGAGGCGGCGAAGAAGTTCGGCGTCTTCGTCAACTTCGACATGGAGCAGGCGGCGCTCAAGGACCTGACGCTCGACCTCTTCATGCGCTGTTGCGAGGCGGTCGACTTCCACGCAGGTCTCGCCATGCAGGCGTATCTGCGCAGCGGCGACGACGACGCGCGCCGCGTGATCGAGTGGGCGGAGCGGAGCGGCCGGCAGATCACCGTGCGGCTCGTGAAGGGCGCGTACTGGGACTTCGAGACGATCCACGCGGAGCAGCAGGGTTGGCCGGCGCCGGTGTGGAGCCGAAAGAGCGAGACCGACGCGTGTTTCGAGCGCATGGCGGAGCGGTTCCTGGCGCACACGCCGCGCACGCCGAGCGCCGGCGGCGTGAAGCTCGCGCTCGGTTCGCACAACGCTCGGAGCATCGCCGCGGCGCTGGCGCTCGTGCGTCGATTCGATCTGCCGGAGGCGGCGCTCGAGCTCCAGATGCTGCACGGAATGGCGGATCAGCTGAAGGGCGCCGCCGTCGATCGCGGTCTGCGCGTGCGCGAGTACGTGCCCGTGGGCGAGATGATCCCGGGCATGGCGTATCTCGTGCGGCGCCTGCTCGAGAACACGAGCAACGAGAGCTGGCTCCGCGCCGGCTTCATGGACGACGCGTCGCACGACGAGCTGCTGAAGTCGCCGCACGGCGCCGGTGCGAGCGCAGGCGCACGCGCGACGGAATCGAGCGCACGCGGCGGAACCTCCGGGGGCGCGGCGTTCTCCCCCGGCTCCGACAACGGAAGCGTTCCGTCGGCGTCGGCCGGCCCCGCATCGCATCGAATCGAGTCGAATCCGGAGCGGCACGCCCTTTCTCCGGCCGAGCCCGGCGTCGGTGACGGGCGACCCTTCTTCACCGAACCCGTGCGCGACTTCTCGAAGCGCGAGGCGCGGGACGCGTTCGCGGCGGCCATCTCGCGCGCGGCGGTTCCGCGCGTGGCGAACGACACGACGGTCGACGCCGCGAAGGCCGCGCTCGGCACGCTGCACGACTCGTTCCCCAGGTGGCGCGACACGCCGTACGAACAGCGCGCCGCCGTGCTCGTGAAGGCCGCCGCCGCCATGCGTGCGCGTCGCGACGAACTCGCGGGCGTGATGATCAAGGAGTCCGGCAAGACCTGGCGGGAAGCCGACGCCGATGTCTGCGAGGCGATCGACTTCTGCGAGTACTACGCGCGGCTCGGGGCGAGGCTCTTCCGGCGCGAGCGGCTGGGCCAGTTCGTCGGCGAGCTCGACGAGACGATCCACGAACCGCGCGGCGTGTGCGTGGTGATCTCGCCGTGGAACTTCCCGCTGGCGATCTGCACCGGCATGACGGTCGCCGCGCTCGCGTGCGGCAACACGGTGGCGGTGAAGCCCGCGGAGCAGACGCCCGGAATCGCGAAGATCCTGTGCGACATCCTCTGGGCCGCCGGCGCGCCGAAGCATGTGCTCGCGTTCCTTCCGGGCTTGGGCGAAACCGTCGGCGCCGCGCTCGTTCGCGATCCGCGAACCGCGGTCATCGCGTTCACGGGCTCGAAGGCGGTCGGCCTCGACATCCTGCGGGTCGCCGGCGACACGAGCGACGAGCAGCGGCATGTGAAGCGCGTGGTCTGCGAAATGGGCGGCAAGAACGCGGTGATCGTCGACGCGAGCGCCGACCTCGACGAGGCGGTGCTCGGCGTGCGGCAGAGCGCGTTCGGATTCGCGGGCCAGAAGTGCTCCGCGTGCAGCCGCGTCATCGTGGTCGATTCCGCGCACGATCACTTCCTGCATCGATTGATCGAAGCGACGCGCTGCCTGACGGTCGGGGATCCGATGCTGCCCGGCACGGATGTCGGTCCCGTCATCGATGAGGACGCGGCGCGCCGCATTCGCGAGTTCGTCGAAGTCGGCTCGCGCGAAGGCACGCTCGAGCTGTCGCATCCGGTGCCCGCGGGACTCGCCGAGCGCGTCGGCAAGCCGTTCGTGGGGCCGACGATCATCAGCGGCATTCGCGATCAGCATCGACTCGCCCACGACGAGATCTTCGGTCCCGTGCTCGCGGTCATGCGCGTGAGGGACTTCGACGAGGCGCTGCGGGTTGCCAACGGCACGCTCTACAAGCTCACAGGCGGCGTCTACACGCGCAAGCCGTCGCACATCGAGCGGGCCAAGCGCGAGTACCGCGTGGGCAACCTCTACATCAATCGCAGCATCACCGGTGCGCTCGTCGGGCGCCAGCCCTTCGGCGGCGCGGGATTGAGCGGCGTCGGCTCGAAGGCGGGCGGCGCGGATTACCTGCTCCACTTCGTCGAGCCGCGCGCGATCTGCGAGAACACCATGCGCCGCGGCTTCGCCCCCGGGCTCGAATAGGCGCGCGCGACGGCGGGCGACACCATGAACGGGCGATCCAGTTCAGGCTCCACGGGAAGGCAGGGCGGCACGCGAATCTCGCGCAGAGCCATCCTCGGCGCCGGCCTTGGCGCGGCAGCCCTGGGATGGCTGCAACTCGCCGGCATGCGGCGATCGACGGCGGCCGCCGGACCGTTGGCGTTCGGACCTCCATTCGGGCCGGGCCGATTCTCGCGCTGGTCGGGCTACCCGCTGCTCAAGCTTCCCGACCACGGCGCTTCGATCGAGGTCGACGGCCTGCCGTTCTCGTCGGGATGGACGGGCGACTCGTTCGATCCGAGCGCGATCCCCTTCCACGCCTGCGAGAACTGCTTTCCCTCGGGCGAGCCCCCGCCGCCGAGCGAGACCGTCGAGGTGGCGATCATCGGCGGCGGACTCTCCGGACTCGCCACGGCCTATGCGCTGCGGGACCGTTCGATCGCACTGCTCGAGCTCCGCGACCGCATGGGCGGCGTGTCGATGGGCGAGCGCTGGAACCAGGTCGAGTGCAGCCTCGGCAGCGCCTACTTCATCGTGCCGGACGAAGGGTCGGAACTGGAGACGCTCTATCGCGAGCTCGGCGTCTGGCCGGGTGCGCGCGTGGCTCCGGGCGAATTGACCGCGGAGATCGACGGCGCCGTGGTCGGCGACCTGCTCGAGTGGACCGGCTTCACGGAGGATGAGCGCGCCATCGTGCACAAGTACGCGGCGCTCGTTCGGCACTTTGCCACCGAGGCGTACCCGGAGATTCCGCTTCCGCCGGGAGAGAAGGCGCAGCCCGTGCTCGACCTCGATCACAACTCGCTGAAGCTCGATCTGGAAGCGAGGCTCGGCGGCCCGCTGCCGGCTCGCCTTGCGGCGGCGATCCAGGCGTATTGCTACTCATCGTTCGGCGCCGGCTGGCAGTCCGTCTCGGCGGCGGCCGGCTGGAACTTCGTCGCCGCGGAGGAGTTCGGTCGAATCGTGCTGCCGGGCGGAAACGCCGGGCTCGCCGCAGCGCTGTGGAGAGCGATCGCCGCCGGAGAGCAAGGGCGGCCCCGTCCGGCGCTTCGACCGGCGCATCGCGCCGTCGACGTGCGCCTCGATGGCGATCATGTGCTCGTCACGAGGCGGCGCGGCGACCACTTCGAGTCCATTCGCGCGCGGCACGCCGTGCTCGCGAACTCGAAATTCATCGGCAAGTACATGATCCACGAGCTCGAGACGCTCGACGCCGAGAAGCGCGACGCGATGGACCAGGTCGCAACCCACGCGTACGTCGTCGTCAACGTGCTGCTGAGATCTCCGGCGGATCGACGCTTCTACGATCTCTTCCTGCTCGACGGAAAGGAGTTCCCCATGGACGAGCTCGCCGCCGAGTCGGAAGTGCGCGTGATGGACGTGATCGATGCCGGCTTCGGCGACGAGCCCACGCCCGGGCATTCGATTCTGACCCTCTACTGGCCACTGCCCTGGCCGACCGGGCGGGCCTCGCTCATCGTCGATGAGTCGTGGTTCGTCTATGCGAAGAAGCTGGTTCCTCAGCTCCGCAAGATCCTCCGATTGCTCGACATCGACCCTGGAAGCGTGGAGCAGGTGCGAATGAGCCGCTGGGCGCACTCGATGCCGATCGCAACCACCGGCGCCATGGTGGAGGGAATCTGCGAGCGACTGCGCCGACCGATCGCCGACCGCATCTGGTTCGTGAACCAGGACAATTGGCTGCTGCCGGCCGTGGAGACATGCCTCCTGGAAGCGCTCCATTTCGCGGCGAAGATCCGCGAGCGGCTCTGAGGGCTCGCGATTCGCGGCCTCGCGATTCGCGGCCTCGCCCCGCCTACACCGCCATGGCCCCGGCGCGGTCCAGCAGGCGGTACTGAATCGCCTCGGCCACATCGTTGCAACGCACGCCATCGCTGCCGGCGAGATCGGCAATGGTTCGGGCCACGCGACGAATGCGGTCGTAGGCGCGGGCGCTCAGGCCGAGGTGATCGAGCGCATCGCCGAGCAGCTTGCGAGTCTCGTCGTCGAGCGATGCGAATCGATCGAGCGACTTGCCGCGCAACCGCGCGTTGAGCACGCCCGCGCCGTTGCGGGCATCCTGCCGCGACCGCGCGGCGGAGACGGCGTCCCGCATGGACGCCGAGTCGAGGCCGTTTCGCACGCGCGAGAGCTCGCGGAAGGGAACCGGCAGCACTTCCACATGAATGTCGATGCGATCGATGAGCGGACCGGAGAGGCGAGCCATGTAGCGAGCGCGCTCGGCGGCGCCCCCGGAGCCGCCGTAGCGCCGCGAACTCCCGGAGGCTTCGGCGCCCGCGGATGCGTCGCTGCCCCCCGCGGACGCTCCGACCGAGCGCCCGCCCTTCGCCGTGGGGTTCATGGCCGCCACGAGCATGATCTCGGCGGGGAATCGCACCGTCCCGTGGGCGCGCGCGATCGTGACATGACCGTCCTCGACCGGCTCGCGCAGACTCTCGAGTACGGATCGCCCGAACTCGGGCAGCTCGTCGAGAAAGAGCACGCCGCAGTGGGCGAGACTCACTTCGCCGGGTCGCGGCACGCCGCCTCCGCCCACGATCGACACCGCGCTGGCGCCGTGATGCGGCGTGCGCACCGGACGACGCACGATGAGCTGTGCCGCGGACTCGCCGCCGACCGCGCCCGCTCGCACGCAGGAATAGAGGCGCGTGACCTCCACCGCTTCGCAACGCGAGAGCGGCGGCAGGATTCCCGGAAGGGCTCGCGCCATCATGGTCTTGCCGGCGCCCGCCGCGCCGATCATGAGCAGGTTGTGGCCGCCCGCGGCCGCGATGAGCAACGCGCGCTTGGCCGCCTCCTGGCCGCGCACTTCCGCGAAATCGACTTCGACCGGCGCCGCGCTCACGGCCGCGTCGACATCGGGCGCGGGCGCCGGCTCCGCCGCCTGCTCGCCTCGCAGGAACGCCACGACCTCGCCGATCGAATCGAAGCCGAACGCGCGCACGCCATCCACGAGCGCGGCCTCCTGCGCGTTCGAGCGCGGCAGCACCGCGTCGAGCCCGAGTCGCCGCGCCAGCATGCCGAGACTCACCGCGCCCTTGATCGGGCGCAAACGCCCATCAAGCGCCACTTCCCCGGCGAAGAGGCAGCGTTCGCGATCGATCGCCGGCGCCGCCCCACCACCGCGCTGCATCGCGGGCTCGAGATCCCCTCCCGCCGCGAGAATGCCCACCGCCATCGGCAGGTCGTAGACGGGACCCTCCTTCCGCACATCGGCCGGCGCGAGATTCACCGTGAGCCGACAGCGAGGCCATTCGAACCCCGAGTTCTCGAGCGCGGTGCGCACTCGATCGGCGGACTCGCGCACCGCCGCGTCGGGAAGACCCACGATCGTGGTGCGCGGCAATCCCGTTCCCGCGAAGTCGACCTCCACTTCGCATGGAATCGCATCGATCCCCTGCAAGACGAAACTGTTGATCCGGGTGATCACCCGGCGCCGATGATCGGCGACGCGACCTACGCCCCGTTCTCGCCCGCCGCTTTTTCCGCGGGCAGCTCCAGCTCGAATCGAGCCCCGC